>JBCCSZ010000098.1:0-22961 GCA_039199225.1 Bacteroidota bacterium | reverse complement strand
TCGCTCTACGTACAGCGTGCAGAGGTCTACTATGAGGAAGAAGGCTACGACGAAGCTATTGAAGATTTGAACAAAGCCCTATCACTCGACTCGACCAATACAGTTTACTTGCACCTGCTTGCCGATGTATATCTCGATTACTTCAAATCTCGCCAGGCACTCGAAACAATGCAAAAGGCAGTCGAGCTGCATCCCGATAAAGTCAACAGCTTGCTTAAACTATCGGAATTTCAACTGATTCTCAAAAAACAAAAGGAAGCGCTGCAAACCCTCGATCAGATTCTCAAGAAAGACCCTCAAAATGCGGAAGCTTTCTTCATGATGGGACGGGTATTCGAAGACATGGGCGACGACAATCGAGCCATCAATAGCTATCAGACAGCTGTTGAAAATGCGCCAGAGCTGCAGGAGGTTTGGGTCAAATTAGGCAATCTTTTTGCAAAGAAGGAAAATAAAATCGCCATGCGATACTTTGAAAGTGCCATAGAATTGGACACGGCCAATATCGATGCCTTATTTGCCAAAGCCAATTATTTGCATACCAAGGGACGCCTTAATGAGGCAATTGACATCTACAAAAAAATCAATCGAATCGACATTCAGTTTTCCGACTCCTACTACAATGCCGGACTGGCGTATATGGAAATGGATTCTGTCAATACAGCTTACAGCTACTTCGACTTGGCGATCAAGATGCAACCCACTTTTGCCCTGGCCTACTACTACAGAGGGTTGAGTGCACAAATGACAGGCAAACTAGACCAGGCACGCAATGATTTTAAACAAACGCTGAGCTTGAACCCCAGCTTCGAACGAGCCAGAAATGCGCTAAGGGAAGTCGGGGAGTAGCCAGGTATTCTGACTAAAAAAGTAACCCATGAACATCAACAAATTCCTTATTCTCCTGCTGGCAGCTCTGCTACTGGGCTGCCAGGAAGTAAAGACACAAAGCCAGACGCCTCAAGAAAACTTGCCTGAAACCCAAACGCAGAAAGCAGAGAAGCCTCGCCAAAGGGGAAATATGATCCTCTCTCAGGCTCGCCCTGCCGATCAAATTCACCCGGACTACCCTTACGACATCGAACTGAAGGCAGCCGGAGGAGACATTGCCAACTCAGCATCGGTCCTACCTCAAAACGGCCGACCGACTGTTTTGCTGTTTTGGCTCACCACCTGCGGCCCCTGCCGAATGGAGATGGCAGCCATCAAAAAAGAATACCAACGTTGGAGTCAGGAATTGGACTTTAACTTTTTTGCCATCTCTACCGACTTTCAGAAGAACTATCCAAAATTCGTCAAAATGGTCGAGGCACAAGACTGGCCCTGGCCAACCTACAACGACCACAAGAGGGAATTCGGACAAATCATGCCAGGCCGACTCAACGGTCTACCACAAACATTTGTATTGAACCCCAATGGTGAAATTGTATACCACAAACGCAAATACCGACCAGGAGATGAGGCCGCCCTTTTTGAAGCCATGAAAAAGGCCGCACGGGGATAAGGACCGACGATTTTTACTATCATCGCTGGGCGCTTTGCACCTAATTTGTTATATTCGGCTTGACCAGAAAACTTTCATCCACCAAAAAAACCTACCATGGCTGTATTAAAAGTTATTGAAATAATGGCCAACTCTGAAAAAAGCTGGGAAGATGCCACAGCAAAAGCCATTAAAAAAGCCTCAAAATCCATCAAAAATATTCGCTCCGCCTGGGTTCAGGACCAAAGTGTCAGCGTAAAAGGCGACAAAGTAGTCGATTATCGCGTGAACCTGAAGGTGAGCTTTGAAGTAAACTAGTTCAGGCCCTAATCAAGTAGAAGACCTCTAAGCCACGTGTTTGGAGGTCTTTTTTGTTTCTCAGGCCACTGTATTGCCAGATGTTCTTCAAAAAATCCTAATTTAGCCCGCCTTTGAAAAACTTTTTTTTTCATACAATCGTAGACAGGAATAATCTTTTTCGTTAAGAACCTGCAAAAGGCTCACAAAACAACAGTCTGATGATCAATATTACTTTCCCCGATGGAAATGTACGACAGTTCGAAGCTGGTGTCTCCGCTATGGACATTGCCAAATCCATCAGCCACGGACTGGCCAGAAATGTACTGGCCGCAAAAGTCAACGGCGAAGTTCGCGATGCCATTCGCCCCATTCACGAAGATGCCCAAATCGAACTCCTCACCTGGAAGGACAAAGAAGGAAAGTCGACCTTCTGGCACTCCTCCGCCCACCTGATGGCCGAAGCACTCGAAAGCCTTTTTCCAGGTACTAAATTCGGTATCGGACCAGCTATCGATAATGGCTTTTATTACGATATCGATACCGGCGACCGACAAATTACGGCGGCCGACTTGCCTGCCATCGAAAAAAAGATCATCGAACTGGCTCGGCAAAAGAACGACTACGTCCGGACAGAAGTCTCCAAGGAAGATGCCGTCGCTCATTTTACCGAAAAAGGCGATCAATATAAACTAGAACTGCTCGAAGGACTCAACGACGGTGAAATCACCTTTTACCAACAGGGAGATTTTACAGATTTGTGCCGCGGACCACATATTCCCAACACCGAAAAAATCAAGGCCGTCAAGCTGATGAACATCGCCGGTGCTTACTGGCGGGGGGATGAAAAGCGTCAGCAAATGACGCGCATCTACGGTGTGACCTTCCAAAAGCAAAAAGAACTGGATGAGCACTTAAAATTGCTGGAAGAGGCCAAAAAACGGGACCACCGCAAGCTAGGCGCCGAACTGGACTTATTTATGTTTTCGGAAAAGGTAGGTTCTGGCCTGCCCATTTGGCTGCCCAAAGGAACAGCCCTGCGCAGCCGTCTGGCAAACTTCCTCCAAAACGAGCAAATCAAGCGAGGATATACACCAGTTATGACACCGCATATTGGAAAGAGAGACCTTTATGTCACTTCGGGGCATTGGGAAAAATATGGAGAAGATAGCTTCAGTCCCATCCTCACCCCTCGCGAAGGAGAAGAATTTTTGCTCAAGCCCATGAATTGTCCACACCATTGCGAGATTTATGGCCGCAAACCACACTCCTACCGCGAACTACCCATCCGAATTGCCGAGTTTGGTACCGTCTATCGCTACGAACAAAGTGGTGAGTTGCACGGTCTGACCAGGGTGAGAGGCTTTACACAAGACGATGGACACATCTTTTGTACGCCAGAACAACTTAAAGATGAGTTTCTGGACGTACTGGACCTCACCATGCAGGTACTCCAAAAATTGGGTTTTGATAAATTCACCGCTCAGATCTCCTTGCGCGACCCAGACAACACAGAAAAATACATCGGTACAGATGAAAACTGGGACAAGGCCGAGCGAGCCATCATAGAGGCTACCAAAGAGGCCAACCTAGAGACGGTAACAGAATTGGGAGAGGCTGCCTTCTACGGTCCCAAACTCGATTTTATGATCAAGGATGCCCTAGGCCGCTCCTGGCAATTGGGAACCATTCAGGTTGACTACAACTTGCCCGAGCGCTTCGAACTGGAATACATCGGTGCCGACAACCAGCCACACCGCCCCGTTATGATCCATCGGGCGCCCTTTGGCTCTTTGGAACGCTTCATCGGCGTACTCATCGAGCATTGCGCCGGAAAATTCCCGCTCTGGCTGGCCCCAGAGCAATACGCCTTGTTGCCCATCGGTGAACGCTTCGTCGATTACAGCAAAGAGCTGATGAACAAGTTGGCAGCCATGGACATCCGCGGCTATGTCGACGATCGCAACGAAAAGATAGGACGTAAAATCCGGGATACAGAACTCAAAAAAATCCCTTTCATGCTTATCATCGGAGAGAAAGAAATGGGGAATGGTACCGTATCCGTTCGCCGCCAGGGTGAAGGAGATAAGGGCAGTATGACCATCGAAGAGTTTGCTGCTTTGCTGCAAGAGCAGCTCTAAATGCTTGATGTAGGGACCTTTCTCTAAGCGGGAAGGGTCCCTTCCTCAAACAACTATTATCCATTACGGCCACATAAGAAGAAAGCCTTGCTGTATTGGCTTGCCGAGAAAATACCTGTAGCTTCCCTGTCACAGTTTGTCATCTAGCCCAAAGGTATTCATTGGGGCGCTCGCTTATCTTTATACTATCCACTTAGATAATTACCTTCCCCGCTCAATTCAGTTGAATCCTTCATAATGCCCTGATCCGCAGTTGTATTGCCTAGCCACTGTTAAAAATTGTTTAAAGGCAATAGTCCGGGCTTGATAAACTGCCATGTTTAACCTATTTTGTGAATATACAAGTAGAAAACCCGTAAGCATCGAATATGAAGCATATTTTACTGTACTTTTTCTTATTTCTTTTCACTAGTATGACTGTCACAGCGCAGGTGGGAATCGGAGGGCCGGAAAATGTCGGTCTGATGGATCAAGACCCTGAGCAGGCAAACATAAAGGTGTTCCCCAATCCAGCAACAAATTTTATCGGCCTTTCCAATTATAAAGGAATCGCTCAAATCGCCATATACAATGTCGTTGGTCGCAAATTGAGGACATTCACAGTAATCGATGACCGGAAATATAGCATTGCCGATCTTCCAAACGGAATGTACCTTGTACAACTTGTCAACCACAACAATAAGATTATCAAGACGCATCGAATGAGCAAGCGCTAGACGCTGCACTTTCCGAATACCAAATAAGTGAAAGCCCGGGTCTTCAACAGAAGGTCCGGGCTTTCTACATTCATTTGACTTTATTTCTTTAAGTGGAGTGCCTGAACAGAGTTATGTTGTCCTTAGTTTGAGAGGAGTTTCATCTACAGAAGAGGCAAAAAACACAGACATAGCCATCAGTATGGCGCGTATTTTTAAGAATATGTAGAGGTGAAAGTCCTTCAAAATAAGTCATTATTTCATTTATCCAGACGCTCAAGACAGGTACTTACCGACAATTGGCATTCGCCGCCCCATTCCAAAAGCTTTGACAGATACGCGAATGACCGGTGCCGTTTGGTGTCGCTTAAATTCATTGATGTTGACCAAGCGCAGCACTCTTTTGACTAATTTTTCATCGTACCCCATGGCAATAATATCCGCAGGCCCCTGCCGCTTTTCAATGTACTGATAGAGAATTTGATCCAAAACATCGTAGTCCGGTAGGCTATCAGAATCCTTTTGGTCGGGCCGCAATTCGGCTGAAGGTGGCTTGGTAATGGTGTTTTCGGGGATCACCTCCCCATCCTTATTCATGTAGCGGGCCAGCTCAAAAACCTCCGTTTTGTAGACATCGCCGATAACTGAAAGACCGCCACACATATCTCCGTAGAGCGTACCGTAGCCAACCGCCATTTCACTCTTATTGGAAGTATTGAGCAGGATGTGTCCAAATTTGTTGGAAAAAGCCATCAAAATCATCCCTCGACTACGCGCCTGCAGATTTTCTTCTGTCACATTGAAAGGCCGCCCTTCAAAGTGAGGTCCCAACAACCCCATGTAAGCATCATAGACAGATTTGATGGGGATGATGTCGTATTGAATACCCAAATTTTCCGCCAACACACGAGCATCTTCGACCGAATGATCGGATGAAAATTGCGACGGCATCAGTACAACCCGCACATTTTCAGCCCCCAATGCCCTCACCGCTAAGACAACTGTAACGGCAGAGTCAATTCCTCCCGACAAGCCAACGATGGCTTTAGAGAAACCGAGCTTGCCGAAGTAGTCCTTTACGCCCAATACAATGGCATCGTGAATGAGGGGCATTTTATCTTTGGGCTGCAAGACATTGCGCTTGCTGCGGCAGACCGTCTCCAAGTCGTACGTTCGAACGCATTCTTCGAAATAAGGCAGCTCGTCGTGTACATGGCCCTCGGGAGAAACAACCAACGAGCCACCGTCAAAAATCAATTCCGTTTGCGCCCCAGAGTGGTTGACGTAAAACATCGGCAAGCCATAACGCGCAACATTGGCCTTTACAACGTCGATCCGGTTGTTGGCCTGTTCAAAGCTGAAGGGAGAAGCCGAAAGGTTGAGCATCAGATCGGGCGCTTGCGACAACATCTGATCCATCGGGCAGATCGTATACAAAGGATTTTCATTGTCGAGATTCCAAATGTCTTCACAAATGGTCATGGCAATGCGATGCCCCATATACTCGACCACTTGAAAAGAGCTGGCAGGCTCGAAATATCGGTACTCATCAAAAACATCATAGGTGGGCAAAAGTGCCTTGTGCGCAACCTGCTTCACCACTCCATCCGCTAAAAAATAGGCCGAATTGAATAAGTCCTTACCTTCCGGAACCGGATTAGCGCTTGGCGAACCAACCACGATGGCAATGCCCTGCGCCGCCTCAGCCAACTGCTGAATCGCTCCATTGGCCAATTGTATGAAATCGTCGAATTCCAGAAAATCACGCGGCGGATAACCACAGGTAGCCAATTCACTAAAGCAGATTAGATCGGCTCCTTGTTCCTTGGCCTCTGCAACGGCTTTTAACATTTTTTGAACATTGCCGTCGAAATTACCGATGTGGAAATTGAGCTGTGCAATCGCAATTTTCATATTGTATTTGTTTTGATCATTTTGGTCCCCTATTAAAGGATTGAATGGGCAGACTGTTGCAAAAATCCTGGGTTTCTCTCAAAAGTGAAACAAATATAGCCTCACTTAGTTTAAAAGTCAAACTAAGTCAATTTTATTTTCTGTCGCAATGTCAAGACCAGGGCTTTGCGTTAGTTTTATTACCTTTGTAGTCTCAGGAAACACTAGGCAAGGAGTTCACCTCTTCGATATTCACACAGTACAAGATTAAACAAACTAGAATGAGTCAATTCATCGTATCTGCCCGCAAATACCGTCCTGCCCGTTTCGATGAGGTGGTAGGGCAACAGCACGTGTCTCAGACACTCAAGAATGCGCTGCAGAACGATCACCTGGCCCATGCCTTTCTTTTTTGTGGTCCCCGAGGGGTTGGAAAGACGACCTGTGCGCGTATCCTAGCCAAAGTACTCAATTGCCAAAATGTGACGGATGATTTTGAAGCTTGCAACGAATGTGACTCTTGCAAGGCTTTCAATGAAAATGCCTCCTTCAACATCACAGAACTGGATGCGGCCTCCAACAACAGCGTCGAACACATCCGAGCGCTGATCGAGCAAGTCCGCTTTCAGCCGCAACAAGGCAAGTATAAGGTGTTCATCATCGATGAGGTACACATGCTTTCACAGCAAGCCTTTAATGCGTTTTTGAAAACCTTAGAGGAACCACCACCTTACGCCATCTTCATTTTGGCAACGACAGAAAAGCATAAGATCATTCCGACCATTCTCTCGCGTTGTCAAATCTTCGATTTTCGCAGGATACAAGTGCAGGCCATGGTGGAGCATTTGCAAAGCATTTGCATACAGGAAAACATCGAGGCCGACAAGGATGCCCTTCACATCGTGGCTCAAAAAGCCGACGGCGCCCTACGGGATGCACTTTCTATATTCGACCGAATTGTCAGCTTCAGTGGTCAAAAAATCATTTACCAGGATGTCATTGAGAACTTGAACGTTCTCGACTACGACTATTTCTTCAAAATTGTCGATGCCCTGCTGACCGAAAATTTACCCGCAATTCTACTGACGTTCGACGACATCCAACGAAAGGGCTTCGAAGCGGATATTTTCATCAACGGCCTAGCAGCACACCTGCGCAATCTGCTGGTTTGTAAAGACGAACAAACGCTGCAATTGCTCGAAGTGAGCGATGGTCTGCGCCAACGCTACCAACAACAAGCCAGCGTTGCCTCGGCCAGTTTTTTAATCACTGTTCTCAACATTGCCAACGATTGTGATGTGAACTACAAGATGGCGCGCAACAAGCGCTTGCATGTAGAAATGGCGCTCGTAAAAATGGTTTACATCAACCGGGCAGTCAACCTGGGGCCGATAGCCGCTAGCCAACAGCCAATTCAACAGCCAATCGATACAGCGGAAAAAAAAACACTAGAGCTTAGCACATCTCCTAGTGTACCGCCAACGGCGCCAGCGCCTACTCCGCCTGTACAGAAAAGCAATCCGGCACCAACTGCTCCCCCAGCTGCGACACCTCCTCCAACGGTCGAATCAATGCCGCCGGGCAAACCTGCTGCCGCCCCGGCAAAGAGCAATGGTCGATTGGGTTTGAGCAGCAAGCACAGTGTCGGCGGTATCAATATGAACGACCTGTACAATGAAGTCCAGCACGAAAACGACTCTGCAAAGAACCAAGTGGAGAAGACACTGGACCTACAGGTGGTGCAATCCATCTGGAATGAGTTCATCCAGAAAGTAGAATCGCCCTCTGTCCGAAATACGCTAAAGAATACCGAGCTGAAGGTCGATGCCGGGAAAATCATTGCAATGGTCGGCTCAGCGATGAACAAGGAGATGATCCAGCAAGAAAGACAACTGATGGATTTTTTGCGAGAAAAGTTGGAGCATCGCCTTTTGGTAATGGAAATAAAGATCGATAACAGTCGGTTGCCCGAGGTCCCAAAGAAGAAGCTAACAATGCTAACGCCAAAGGAGAAGTTCCAGATGATGAAGGAAAAGAACCCACACGTAGAACAGCTGAGGCAATTATTCGACCTAAAACCCGATAATTCTTAATTCGAAATTAAAAAGTGCCAAGGCCAAGACATTTTATGTCGCTAGAATAAGTAGTAAGAACATTGCGTCAGATCAAAATGTTATTTTTCCATAACGCTCGAAATTATTATTTTACACCAATGCGATATTGCATTGAAAAATCCCCCGTAATCACCCATAAACTAAAGATCGATGAGAGATCAGTCCTTATGGTATCTGGAAAATATTGATGTCACTGGCATTTTCTGTCCAAAGAAGCTTGGATCAGCTCCTGTGGAAAATCACAGTGAAAAGAAATTCAAGAAAGGTGAATACATTTATCTACAAGAAGATGATTCGGATCGAATTTTTTTCTTGGTTGACGGGCGTGTCAAGATCGGAAGCTATTCCGAATCTGGTAAAGAGATCACTAAAGCGATCCTCACCCGAGGGGAAGTCTTCGGAGAATTGGCTTTGATCGGAGAGGAAAAGCGACGCGATTTTGCCGTTGCCATGGAAGATGTGATGGCCTGTGTTTTGGCTTCCAAAGAGTTGAAACATATGATGAAAGAACACAGCGGCCTCAGCCTATTCCTGATGCGTATCATGGGTTCGCGCGTGTTGGAAATGGAACAACGCTTGGAATCCTTGGTCTTCAAAGATTCCCGTACTCGGATCATCGAGTTTTTGGGTGCTCTTGCCAACAAAAAAGGCCAAAGAGTAGGCTACGAAATGTTGGTCCGCAAATTTATGACCCACCAGGAAATCGCTAACCTAACTGCTACCTCCCGCCAAACAGTTACGACTGTACTCAATGAGCTGCGCGCCAAAAATATATTGACCTTTAACCGCCGCCGCTTGCTGATTCGCGATATGGAAAAACTAGCCGGAGAGGCCATCGTTTAAGCAGGGAATTGCGTAAACTTGCAGCTTTAACCCATTACACAGGGCTTTCAGGCTAAGGCAATGTCTGAAAAGAGCTTCTTAACGCGCATCCAAAGCATATGTCGCTGCTAAAAAAACTGGCTGGAGAAACCGCTATTTATGGCTTGAGCAGCATTCTCAGCAGGGTTCTGAATTACCTTATTCTGACCCCTTATCTGACCCGTTGGTTTGGAGAAACGGACTATGGCATCATCTCTATTCTCTTTTTTTATGCCAGTGTGCTGACAGTCTTCTACACTTTTCGAATGGAAACTGCCTTTTTTCGCTTTGGTAGCCGCGATGATCAGTTGGACACTGCCTTTTCAACCGCATCCATCTCCATTTTACTCTCTACGCTGGTACTTTCTGGCAGCCTTTTGTTGTTTTCTGGCTCCATCAGCCAGTGGTTACAATTTGCCGACCATCCGGAGTATGTCTATTGGATCGTCGGTATCATCGCCTTTGATGCCTTGATGGCCATCCCCTTTGCACGCTTGCGGCTGAAAAATAAGGCCATTCAGTTTGCACTAGCCAAGACCTTGGGCATCTTAATCAACATCGGCTTTATTTTCTTTTTCCTAAAGCTTTGTCCCTATCTAATTGAACAAGGCTGTGACTGGGTACATAAGATATACCAAGCCGAAAACCAGATTTCTTATGTCTTTGTCTCCAACTTAATCGCCAGCTTTGCCATCATGCTGCTGCTATCGCCGGCTTACTTTCGCATCAAGTTGCAGCTGGATAGGGTGCTGCTCAAGCGCATGCTTTGGTATGCTGCCCCCCTCGTTGCCGTTGCGCTTGCCGCTGCGATCAATCAAAGTATTGGGATGAAACTGCTGGAAGATTTACTGCCAGGCACATTAGAAGACAACAGAGGGGCCGCCGGTCAGTACAGTGCCGCCGCTAAAATTGCAGTGCTGATGAACCTGTTTACACAAGCCTTCAACTATGCGGCAGAACCTTTCTTCTTTCGACATTCCGAACGCTCGGATTCAAAACGTATTTATGCACAGACCGGACAGGCATTCGCCATCGTTGGGAGTCTCGTCTTTCTAGGTATCATGCTGTTCATGGATGTTATCCGCCTTTTCATTGGTGAAGAACTCCGGTCGGGGCTCGACATCGTTCCCATTTTACTACTGGCAAACCTTGCCCTGGGCTTATACTACAATTTTGCCATTTGGTTTAAACTCAAAGACCGAACGGAAGTTGGCGCCTATATCTCCATATCTGGCATGTTGGTTACCTTGGGGCTGAACTACACCCTCATTCCCAACATTGGCTACTTCGGACCAGCTTGGGCCATTTTGGCTTGCTATATCTTTATGGCAATGGCCAGTTATTGGACCGGACGCCGTCATTTTCCCATCCCCTACCCCATGCTCCGCATATTTTTATACATTTTATCTGCCATAGCATTTTATTTCATCAGCCTGCAAGTTCGCCCCTACTTAGGTGATTCCTTGGCTGTCATTCTACCCATCAACAGCTTGATTTTATTGACTTATATCATTTTTATATATGTATTTGAGCGAAAAACCATCCACAGCATCCTCAACAACTGACCTATTTTTTCCATGGAAATTCTTGCAGCCAGCTCAATTGTAATAAGCATTCTGTCTAGAAATCTTGTATATTTGCCCCCTCCGATAAAGAATTAATTCTGAAACGACCTGACCAAAAAATGCACTTATGAAATTCGGCACAAAAGTAATTCACGCAGGTATTGAACCTGACCCGACTACCGGCGCGATCATGACCCCGATTTTTCAGACCTCGACCTATGTACAAAAAGCACCTGGTGACCACCAGGGCTACGAATACGCCCGCACACAGAACCCAACGCGCTCTGTACTGGAAACCAACCTGGCTGCGCTGGAAAATGGCAAACATGGCATTTGTTTTGCCAGTGGCATGGCCGCCATGGACGCCGTGATGAAGATACTCAACCCGGGAGATGAAATCATTTCTACCAACGACTTGTATGGAGGCTCTTACCGGCTCATCACCAAAATCTACGAACGATATGGCATCAAAGGTCATTTCGTATCGATGAACGATCCGGCAGACATCAAGAAGTTCATCAATAAAAAAACGCGTCTACTCTGGGTTGAAACACCTACCAACCCTATGCTCAACATTGTTGATATCAAGGCGATCTGCGAGATTGCCAAAAGGCACGACCTCCTCGTTTGCGTCGACAATACTTTTGCCTCTCCGTTTTTGCAAACACCTCTGGACCACGGTGCCGATATCGTCCTTCACTCCGCCACCAAATACGTTGCTGGCCATTCGGATGTCGTACTTGGTGCATTGGTTGTTAAAGACGATCAACTGGCCGAGCAATTTCGCTTCATTCAAAATGCCTCTGGCGCCGTCCCTGGCCCACAGGATTGCTTTTTGACCCTTCGCGGCATCAAGACCCTGCACTTGCGCGTCGAACGTTCATGCAAAAACGCCAAGAAGATTGCCAAGCATCTCCAAATGCACCCAAAGGTCGGAAAGGTATACTACCCTGGCCTCAAGGAACATCCCAACCACGAGATAGCAAAATCTCAGATGCGATTTTTTGGTGGCATGGTATCCTTCGATTTTATAAAGGACGATTACGAACTGGCTTTGAAGGTACTTAAAAACACCAAGCTGTTTTCTTTGGCAGAATCGCTCGGTGGCGTCGAATCTTTGATTGGACATCCGGCCAGTATGACGCATGCTTCCATTCCAAGGGAGGAACGCATGAAGGTCGGCTTAACCGATTCACTGATCCGCCTGAGCATAGGCGTAGAAGATGTCGACGACCTCATCGAAGATTTGGAGGCGGCCTTTGTAAATGTCTAAAACTAAAATTGTAAACCAGCTTATCTACTAAACACAATCTTGTGTATTTCCTCATGCTGGCCTTCCTGTATTCGAAGCAGGTACAAACCAGCTGTATGCTGCACCAGCGGAACTTCTACCTCTCTGGCGTCTTGAATGCTTTGACTGGTAAGAATGCGACCGTCCATGCTCAGCAGCTCGATTTGACTGTTCGCAGGCGGCGTACCATTCCTTTGCAATCTGATATGGGTAGCTCCTACCGGATAGTGGACCGTCCATTTGGTTGGGCGTTCTTGTTCATTCACATTGTTGATTACGCCTTCCAATTGGTTGGAGCTGAGCACGATGCTGATGTAGCGTCCCAGCAATTCGCCATTCCTGAACTCGGAGACACATAGACCAAAAATGTAGCGTCCTTGAGTCGTTGGAGTAAAGTCGAGGGTGCCGGTTATGGGATCAAAAGTGATACCATTGGCTGTGGGAAAGGGATTGTCTAGATCAAAGCCATCTGCAAAAGGCAGCGTAGCGTAAGGTGGTGGGCAGGGAGGCGTCGGGGTCACACCTTCGCAAACCAGCGGGTCACCTGGTAGAGCGGGCGAACCAACCAATCCTCCTCCTTGAAAAGGCATACAAAGCTCATAGCTCAAAGAATCGCCATCGATTTCGTTGCCTTGCAAATCCAGGCTGATGGGGACATTGGGACAGGAGGCAAAGGCCAGGGGAAAATCGACCTTGGGACTGCTGTTGCAAACGGCAGTGGCGGCAGGCGTAATCTCCGTCGTCACTGAAATACCATGCTCATCAGGTTTATCGATATTGCCTACAGACCTGGCCCAGCAGCAACGCTGGTAAACAACCGTATATGTTTCTGTGGAAGGCGGCAATTCAAAGGTCGTTACATAAACACCCTTTTCCACGCAGTAAGTTGGAAAGTTGGCAGCACAGTCTTCATATGGAAAAGGGGTAATTGATTCCTGACTCCGTATGCCTACCGATTTTTGGGTATAGAGTACCTCTCCTTCATAGATACCAAAGGAAGCTGCAACATCGAGGGGAGCCCCACCTGTATCATAACAATCTCTATAGATGATCATGGTGATTTCATAGATATTATTACCCAAGCACTTATAAGACATGGTGCCGCTGATGATGTGCCGAGCTTGCAAGGGAGCATTTAGGAAAAGGAGTGAAAGAAAAATAAACGATAGGTAAAATTGTTTTTTCATAATTACACATAGCTTTAGATACAGAAGCGCTGTTTTGGTACAGCTAAAATACAAAATTTAGGAATATAGTTCTTCGATATCGAATGGCTACGATCGTTCAGACCAGAGGTGTTCTCTGATTGTGGCTGGTGGCGCAAAGAAAAGAGAAGACAACTTACGATGGGGACGCGACTGCAAGAAGTATGAAGATACTGCAAAGATGAACAGGCCGAAGCCTGTTCACAGTACCTAGCAGTATACTCTGTCTAAAAGGGAAGGAGTTCCCTGGGAAGAAAGAGCCCCTACCATGCAGTCGCGAAAGATCGCCAACACGGCAAGGCGTAAAAAAGATGAATGACGATAAGTATAGAAAACCATTTGTAAGATAACTGCTTAACACGGGCTGCGATTTATTTTGAAAGCAAGGAAATGGTGCTAGCTTTTATTGCGAAACAAATGATTTCTTACAAAAGCACAGCAATTCCCGTATGCTCTTCGCAACTAAGGTTAATTCGTTATCTTTGTTAAATTGTTGAATTTACGTACACTCTCCTGCATGCATATAATTTACTATATTGCAGGTGACGATAAAAACAGTATTTCTACAAATATAGTCTTGTTTTGAATAAAATTCAATATATGACTATAAAATTATTCCAAAGAATGGCAAAAAAGGCTTTTGGCGAAAAACTCAGAATGGTCCGAAAAGAGTTGGGACTTTCTCAGGGCGACTTTGCTAAGATGCTGGACATCAACCAATCGTCGGTTTCCAAAATGGAAAGAGGTTCTATCGAAATTCCTATCAAGTTGTTGAGTGAAATTTTTGAAAGATTCAAGATCGAACCACGTTGGTATTTTTTCGGCGAATCTTCTCCAGCGACTACAGATGCAAACGCAAAGGTCACGCTCGATCCAGAAATGGAGTACAAGTCGGCAGAGTTGAAACGTCTGGCAAAGGAGAACAAGAATCTCAAGGAAAAGCAACGTCGCCTCGACGAGGTTCTGCTCAGTCAAGGCCGCACCATCAGCAAACAAGCTAGAGAAATCGACATGCTGGTCGCCCGCTTAACCAAGCTGGAAGATGAAAATCCGTCTTAGGAAGGCGGCTCCTTGTTTTTTTGATAAGCGTCCAATAACTTTTGTATGGCAGCAAGCAAGCGCGATTGTTGCTGCGGGTCATTGCTTTGCTCGTACGCATCGAGTAATTTGTCTAGTGCTTTGTCAAACGAAGGTTTTTTCTTCTTAGCCATTGCAGAGCAGAGTTGTATGGCGGCCGGCTGGGGTTTGACCAACCCAAATCAGTCAACACAAAGAACTCCCCGGCCCAGTCACCCTCTCTGCCATTCCCGGGGAGTAGGAGCATTCATAATTCGAACTCCTATTTAAAAAAACCCCAAATTAAGTGCAATCGCATACCCCTGCCCAGTACTACTAGGACATTCAGTAGGTACAGCTGCACAATTACTGCTTCTCTCCCGATCACATTAGTTATGGTTACATGCAATGGTCTGCGCTATCCTTGTCAGATAGGTATAAGTTTAGTCGGAAGTACTAATACTAAGTTATAGAGAGGTAAATATAAGTATTAAATGAAATAATAGTCAAATAATGACTAATTTATTTAACATTTTATTTTCAATAAATTCTGATTTTTTCAGACATAATCGTCGTAGCGTCGCTCCTGCTCGTTGAGCCTCTTCCTTGCCCATTTCTTAAATGTATCCGTCAATTGTACATATTCTTCTGTATAGCCACAGTCCGCACAGATGTAGCGATCCAAGGTCGCACTCCTCATGCTCCACTTTGTCAATGGAATTTTTTGCTGCTGGTTTATATTTGCCCCAATGACTTCGACAACATTCTTGGAATCACACTTTGGGCATCTGAGAGTATAACGCATAGACTGTTGGTTTTTAGACTTGTTATCCGCAGAGACGCAGTTCCTAAGACTCCGCCATGGCCAATTCCAATTCAGGCTTCAGGAATTTACCTGTGTAGCTTTGTTTCTTTTTCGCCACCTGCTCAGGCGTTCCAGTGCAAACGACCGTACCGCCCCGATGTCCACCCTCCGGCCCCATATCGATGATGTAATCAGCCATTTTAATGACGTCCATGTTGTGCTCGATAACTACAACAGTATTGCCTTTTTCTACAAGCTTATTCAATACATTGAGCAATTGACGAATGTCCTCAAAATGCAGGCCGGTTGTTGGCTCGTCTAGAATATACATCGTATTTCCGGTATCTCGCTTGGAAAGTTCTTCCGACAGTTTGACCCGCTGCGCTTCCCCCCCCGACAAGGTCGTTGCCTGCTGCCCAAGGGTAATGTAACCCAAACCCACATCCTTGAGGGTCTTGAGCTTGCGATAGATGTTCGGAATGGGCTCAAAAAAGGCCGTAGCTTCCTCGACAGTCATATCTAGTACATCACTGATGGATTTTCCCTTGTACAAAATTTCCAGCGTTTCCCGATTGTAGCGTTTGCCCAAGCACCGCTCACAATCCACCTGCACATCTGGCAAGAAATTCATCTCGATGATGCGTTTTCCAGACCCCTCACAGACGTCGCAGCGCCCTCCTTTGACATTAAAAGAAAAACGCCCAGGTTTGTATCCTCGAATCTTTGCTTCTGGCAAATTGGAAAATATCTTCCGGATGTCGGTAAATACGCCAATGTAGGTCGCCGGATTGGAACGAGGCGTCCGACCGATGGGCGACTGATCAATCTCAATGACCTTGTCCAGATGTTCCAGCCCCTCCAACTGTGTATAAGTCATCGGCTTTTTCTGGCTCCGATAGAAATGCTGCCTAAGAATGGGATATAGGGTTTCATTGACCAGGGTCGACTTACCACTGCCAGAGACACCTGTGATACAGGTAAAAGTTCCCAGGGGAATCTGAATGCTCACATCCTTGAGATTGTTGCCACTGGCCCCATCCAGGCGAAGGAAGTTGCCATTGCCTTTTCGACGCTCCGCCGGCAATTCTATACGCCGCTTGTTGTTCAAATAAACAGAGGTCAAGGTATCATTGGTTACAAAGACTTCCGGCCGCCCCTGACCAACCAGCTCTCCACCGTGCTTACCAGCCCCCGGTCCCATATCGATCAAATAGTCGGAAGCCAACATGATGTCTTTATCGTGCTCGACAACCAATACCGTATTACCAATATCCGAGAGCTCCCGCAGTGCTTCGATCAATTTCTGATTATCGCGCTGGTGCAAACCAATGCTCGGTTCGTCCAATATGTAGGTAATGCCAGTTAGCTGAGAGCCGATTTGCGTAGCCAATCGAATGCGCTGCGATTCCCCTCCGGACAAGGTTCTGGCTGGCCGATTTAAGGTCAAATAATCCAAACCAACATGCAGCAAAAAGCCCAGTCGCAAACGAATTTCCTTCAGGACATCTTTCCCGATCAACTTTTGCCGCTTGGTCAAGTGTTTTTCCAAATCTTTCATCCAAACGAACAGCTCGGATACATCCATCTCAGCCAGCTGACCGATGTGGCACCCATTGAGGCGAAAGTAAAGGGATTCCTTCTTCAGTCGGTAACCATTACATTCCGGGCAGGTGATGATGGTCATAAATTCCTCCGCCCAAGAGCGGATTTTCTCAGAAGTCGAATCCTTGTACCAGCGGATGAGCATGTTGACCAATCCTTCTTGCGCCAGATTGTAGGTAAAATCGTGCTTGCTGTTGCGCAAGTTCACACTGAAACTATCGTCTCCACCATACAAGATGGTATTCAACGCCTTGGCAGGAATCTTCTTGATTGGTGTGGCAAAAGAGAATTTGTAGCGACGCGCAATGCTCCGCAACTGCTTGAAGGTCATATTGTCTCGTACCTCCCCAAAAGGGACAATCCCTACATCATTGATGGATTTGGAATCATCCGGAATAACCCGTTCCATATCCACCGTATGGGTTTTGCCCAAGCCCTTACAATGGGGGCAGGCACCATAGGGGGAGTTGAACGAAAAAGTATTGGGTGAAGGTACTTCGTAGGAAAGTCCTGTGCTAGGGTCCATCAGATGCTTGCTGTAGGGGAACACCTCGCCACTGTTGTGGTCCATGACCATAATTAGGCCGTTGCCCATCTTGAGCGCTGTTTGCAAGGAAGCCGAAATGCGCTCTTTGCGCTCCTTATCCACCTTCAGGCGATCAATGACCACCTCTATATCGTGTACCTTATATCTGTCTACTTGCAAGCCAGGGGTAATGTCCAGCACGGTCCCATCCACGCGCACCTTGGTGTAGCCTTGTTTGCGCACCTGGTCGAAGAGTTCGCGATAATGCCCTTTGCGACCACGCACCAAAGGAGCCAGCAGCAAGATTTTGCGGGAAGCAAAGTGCGAGTAGATGTGTTCCACCATTTGATCCTCGTTGTAACGGACCATTTTTTCGCCAGTATTGTAAGAATAAGCCTCTCCAATCCGAGCAAACAACAAGCGCAAAAAATCATAAATTTCCGTTACCGTTCCAACGGTCGAGCGAGGATTCTTGCTGGTGGTTTTCTGTTCGATGGAAATGACAGGGCTGAGGCCGGAAATCTTCTCTACATCCGGCCGCTCCATTTCGCCAATAAACTGACGAGCGTAGGACGTAAAGGTTTCCATGTAGCGCCGCTGCCCTTCCGCATAGATCGTATCGAAAGCCAGGGAAGACTTACCGCTGCCACTGATTCCTGTAATGACCACAAACTTGTTGCGGGGAATGGAGACATCAATGTCTTTCAAATTGTGAACGCGAGCACCTATCACCTCAATCTGATCATTGACGGTCTGCCCGTTCCCGTTGAGGGATGCATTTTTCTTTTTTGCCATGTGCAATTTTCGTTGGATCGCTGCTGTTGGAGGATTCCCATTTATGCTGTCCCCCTATTGTGCCAATGTGGCCAGAAAGGAACGCGCAAAATTACCAAAAGAATAGGTCTTGGCCTAATGAATTTCTAGGATTGCAACAAGCAAAGTATGTAATTGGTTTAGCCAAAAGGCCGTACCGAAGAATCGATACAGCCTACACATAAAAAGATGAAATTATATTTTGTCTTTGAGGGAAACCTTCAAGCTTATCTGTTGGTGAAGGGTGCAACTCACCGGTGCTTTTGCAGCAGCTCGATAAATCAGGGATTCAGAAAGGGAGCCGGGTCTATAGCCTGACCATCCTTGAGTACACCATAGTGCAAATGAGGTGCGGTAGATACGCCACTATTGCCAACCAGCCCGATGACCGTACCCTTGTTGATTTGCTGCCCTTCGGCCACTTTAATCTCTGACAAATGGGCGTAAAAGGTTGTGTAAGTGTCATCGTGTTTGATGTAAATGTGTTTACCCCAGCCTCTTTTGTGGTGGCGTACCTTGCTGACCGTACCAGAAGCAGTTGCCAGGACAGGGGTTCCCTTTGAGGCTCTAAGGTCAATTCCTTTGTGCAATCTCTTTTTCTTGGAGACTGGATGCTTGCGCATACCAAAAGCAGAACTCACCTTGAGTTGCCCTTTGAGTGGTTGAATGCTGGGTGGATCATTTTCCTGTTGGTCCAGGATTTTGTCTGTTTCAAAGATGGCAATTTCTACCTCCTCTTTCTCCTCCGCTACTGTAGGAGACTGTAAGAGCTGGTTGGTTAAAAGCCCACCAAAAAAAATAATAGTAGCTAAAGAAATAATTTTCATGCGTTGCGATTTTTGATTAATTAAGCGAATAGTTTGTAATTGAAGCTTTTGAATTCCATCTTTTCCGAAGGCGGAAATCGCCTCCTCGCAAGCAACATAAAAATCAGTACCGCTGGCCATTTTCTCTTCAACGGCACAGCACAGGTGGTCCAGGAGTTCTTCCTCCAATGGATTAAAGTGCAGGCCCTCATCCGATAAACGGCCTTTAATATATTGTAACTGTTGGTGTGTCAATTCAAGAGCCATCTCCCTGTGGTTTGGGGTGAATGATCAAGTGCATAACCTGCAAAAATTCTTCGAATTCTGCCATTCGGCTGTTGGACGCCTTTTCTCCAGCCAGTGTGAGGTGGTAATACTTTCGCATCCGCTTGCCTACTTGCTGGCGCTCTGCTCGTACCAAGCCCTCCTTTTCCAACTTGTGCAGCGTCGGATACAAGGCACCTTCTGTGAGTACCAACCGACCTTCGGATTGCATTTTGACGTACTGTGTAATTTCGTAGCCATACATCCGCCCCTTGTCTGCCAATAACTTGAGGACAATAGTCTTGAGCGTTCCTTTGAGCAATTCTTTTGAAAACATGGCACAATATACCTAAGATTTTTAGGTATCCAAAGTTTACCTAAGAAATTTAGGTATATTTTGATGGTTTGACCAAAAAGCCATGAAAGAGTCATTTTATTCAAAATGCTATAAAGGATGAATAAAATGCCCACATGAATCAACTTTTATTGGTAATTTTGAATGATGCTTAAAAATATCGTCATAGCATTATTAATACTTTTGGTAAGCATCCAAGTGTTCGATCGCTTTGGACTAATGGCTTATTACCAATTGAATAAAGCCTACATGACAGAGCTGTTTTGCATCAATAAAGAAAGGCCGGAGTTGCAGTGCCAGGCCATGTGCTACGTCAACAGCAAACTTCAAATCCAAGAGGAGGAGAAAGAAAAAATTCCACTGAGAATTTCCGATAAGAAAGACATTCAATATTGCAACAAGCAATACAACTCCATCTCAAAAGAATCGTTAACATCCAATCGAAGTACTTCTAGTTTTTTCTTCAAAGATTACATTTCTCGGCCGATCGTAAAAGGCATTTTTCACCCTCCACGTGCCTAATACAATTTCCATCTCGCATTTTCTTTCTTGTGGTGATTTATTGACTGCTGTGTAGCGGCTGATGATCAATTGGCGTAAGCATTATTAATGCGATGCACTATGCAGCTTTCCAGCAAAGTCACACCTGAAACAAGGTAGTCAATGCATGATCAGCAATCATCAAATAAAAAATCTATTCATCGCATTGATGGAGATTGTAGCCTATAAACCGTAGGCTCTTATCACGACAATGCTCTTCAACCTCATGTCCTATTTGTAGCTCAATCCATTTCGATTGGGCCGGCCATTCAATGCCTTTTGTCAGGAGGCATTTCAAACATTTAAAATGATGAAGTACAAAAATATATTTCTACTATTACTGTGTCTTTACCTCAGCAACAACTCAATAGCTCAACAGCTTTACACTGGAACCATCATCGATGGAAAAACATCCGAACCATTGGTCGGAGCGACTATTTCGACAAGCCAAACAGGGGTATCCATTAGCAACTACAACGGTCAGTTTGAATTTCGCCTGGAAGAGCAACCCGAGGAATTTTACATTTCTTACATCGGATACAAAACACTCACAATAGTACCAGAAAAATTGATGGGTGTTGTCCGACTAGCTCCTTCTCCTTCAGAACTCAACCAAATTATCGTTTCAGCCAACCGAGCAGCCCAAGAACGCGCCGATGCACCCATTTCCATATCCACCATTTCTGCCCAACTTCTGGAAGACAGCAAACCTACGCGCCTAGATGAAGTACTCAATAAAGTTAGTGGTGTATATATGGTGGACCTCGGCAATGAACAACACACCATGGCCATCCGTCAGCCCATCAATTACAAAGGGCTCTTCCTGTACCTGGAAGATGGCCTGCCCATCCGTCCAACAGGCGTTTTCAATCACAATGCACTACTGGAAATGAACATGGCTGCATTAAACCGCATTGAGATCATCCGTGGACCAGCTTCCTCTTCCTACGGCAGCGAAGCCATCGGAGGTGCCATCAACTTCGTGACGCTACGCCCTGCCGCCGTCCCTACCGGTCGCATCAGCCTACAAGGTAACAACATCGGCTATCGACGAATAGACCTCAATGCTTCCAATACATTTGGCAAGCTGGGTGTGGGCGTCTCTGCTTATTATGCAGAAAGAAGAGAGGGCTTTCGCGAGCACAGCGACTTTGACAAATTGGCCCTGACCTTCCGGGCAGATTATTTGATCAATGACAAGAATGCCATCACCTTCGATGCAACTTACATCGATTATTATGCTGATATGACGGGCAGCCTGGACAGCTCCTTCTTTTACGGACAGGATTACACCAGCAGCCAAACCTTTACCAACCGCGCAGTTGATGCACTTCGCACCAAACTAACCTACAGCCATTATTGGGACGACAACAGTAAGACAACCATCGCTGCTTTTGCACGCGACAATTCCATTCGGCAAAATCCTTCCTACAGGGTCAGGGACGATTACTCCTCCTGGGGCAATCCCAACGGAAATCGCAACTTGGCACATGGAGAAATCAACGACAACAGCGTCACCAGTTTTGGCTTTGTTGCTCAGCACAAGCAATCGCTCAACCTGCTCCGAGGCGCCAACCTAACCATCGGTACCAGCCTCGACAATAGCCCAAACACCTTCGAGGCCAACTACATCGCCATCACCAAAAGTGAAGAAAATATTTACACTGATTTTACCAGAACAGATAGCGTTTTAACAGATTACAAAGTTGACCTGGTAAATTTTGGTACTTATGCCAATTTCGACATCAAGTTGACCGACCAACTGCAATTTACAGTTGCTCTTCGCTACGATAAATTGAATTTCGACTTTAAAAATAACTTGGATGAAAATGCTTTTTCAGGCGCTCCAGATGATGTGGATAACTTTTCGGCCCTTACCCCAAAATTAGGACTGACCTACCAACTAGGCAAAGGTAAGGGACTGTACGCAAATTACAGCCAAGGCTTTTTGCCTCCACAAGTCAGCGAACTCTACAGAGGTGTAAAAATTCCTGTCTTACAACCAGCCGAGTTCAACAACTTTGAAATCGGAGGCTGGTTTCAATTGGGGAGTAAAGTGTCGCTCGACCTAAGCCTTTACCAATTGGATGGCAAAAATGAAATCATTTCTGTTCGCCTAGATGATGGTACCAGAGAAAATCGCAATGCCGGAAAAACCCAGCACCGAGGCATTGAATACGGCATCAATTGGCAATTGATCGATGGGCTGCAACTGCGATTCAGTGGTACAAATGCCTCCCACAGATTTATCGACTACATCGAAAATGGCAATGATTATTCCGACAATGAAATGGGACAGGCACCCTCCTGGATCGCCAATGCCGAACTGACATACAAGCCTAGTTTTGTGCCAGGCTTACGACTTGCGTTTGAGTGGCAACACATCGACGAATACTACATGGACAATGGCAACTCAGCCAAGTACGATGGCTACGATATTTTTAATTTCCGTATCGGTTATCGCTTCCGGCAGTTTGAGTTCTGGTCCAATGTCATGAACCTTTCCGATAAACTGTACGCCACAGTCGCTCGACGCTCTCGATGGGGAGACAGCTACAGCGTCGGTGAGCCTAGAGCCATCAACATCGGCCTAGCTTACAATTTTCAGAAAAAATAATCTTTCATCGAACGGCTGCTCCGCCGAGCAGC
>JBCCSZ010000097.1:0-23095 GCA_039199225.1 Bacteroidota bacterium | reverse complement strand
GCAACACCAGCATCAAATCGACAGAATTAGCAAACGCCATGTTCAAAGCAGGACTTCAAGGAGCAGATAAAGAAATACTCGAAAATAAAGACATCCTCAATCTATTGTAACGTCAAAATCACCGACCTGTCAGAGAAAAGCCGTCCACAAAATCAGTGGTCAGTAGACAATTTTCATCGATTTTATTAGGCCATGTGCAACATACCGTTTAATTCTCACCGCTCACCGCTCACCAGCCGCAGGCAATCACCAAATCACCATACCCGTTCCACGCACACCGCACAAAGGGAAGCTCACCAGTTCACTGTTCACCCGCTCACCGCTCACCAAATCACCCGGCCGCAGGCAATCACCAAATCATCAAGCCGCAGGCCAATCACCAAATCCCCGATAAATCTCTCACTTCTCAAGACACAAAGCTCAAATGATGAATCCCCGGTTGGTAATGCTTGGAAAGCGCCTCTCTAATCATATCATAATGCTGTTCACTTTTCAGGAAATCAATCTCTTCAACATCGATGATTAGGATGGGGATGTGCTGTTCGGTTCGGAAGTATTCGAAGTAGACGTTTTGGATGTTTTGTAGGTATTCGTCTTTAATTTCTTGCTCGTACGTTCGGCCCCTTTTGCGGATGTTGTTTTGAAGTCCCTCGATGCTCCTATGCAAAAACACCAGCAGGTCGGGGCGTGGGAAGGTGCTGTTTAGAATGGTAAAGAGCCGTTGAAAAAGCCGGTATTCTTCGGTGTTGAGATTGTTTTTGGCAAACAGTAAGGTCTTGACAAAGAAATAATCTGCCACCAGGAAGCTCTGGAACAAGTTGGGTTGGCTGAGGTTTTCCTGCAACTGCTTGTGCCTTTCTGTCATAAAAAACAGTTCAACGGAGAAGGCGTATCGCTCGGCATTTTCATAGAAATAAGGTAGGAAAGGATTGTCTGCAAATTGCTCCAATACCAGGCGACAGTTGTAGGTGTTGGCCAGCATGTTGCAAAGTGTTGTTTTCCCAGCGCCAATGTTTCCCTCAATGGCGATAAATTGATGTGGTATGTCGTAATTCATCGTAGGCGAAGGTACAAAATAGGTCGGAATTTCGATAGCCGAATGTGGCTGTCCAGCGGAAATTCCATCGCCGCGATTTGGATTTAGACTTGGAGCAATTTGACCGTTTGTTCATCTTTAGATTGAGCGACCAATTCATTGATGGTCTTTCCCAAAACGGGATGCACAAGGTCGCCGGCAATTTCCTGCATGGGGATCAAAACGAAATTCCGTTTCTGAATTTCTGGATGTGGAATCCGCAGGTTGGCCTGTTGTATCACTTGGTCGCCGTAAAACAAAATGTCGATGTCGATCAAACGAGGTCCCCACTTCTGCTGGCGGTGGCGCCCCATTTTTTGCTCGATTTGTAGTATGACGTTCAGCAGTTCTTGCGGCGCCAAGGCCGTTTGTAGCAGTAAGACCTGGTTGAAGAAATCGGCCTGCTCTGTGATGCCCCAGGCTGCCGTCTCGTAGACCTGAGAAGTTTGGAGGATGGGACCCACCTCTTGGGCCAGTAGCCAGGAGGCCAATTGGAGGTGTTTGTCCCGTCGGCCCATGTTGCTGCCGAGTTGTAGGTAGACAAGATTGTAATCGTTCATGATGGGCAAAGATAGTGCTTGAGAAGAAAATGGTATTCTTATTTGCGGAAAATTCTCGAAAAACTTGCCTAAAAAGACCGTTTGGTTTATTTTTGAAACATCATACGGATTTAAACTAATGAAAAAGTCAGATCAAACCCGTCAGCTCATCATCGAAAAAGCCGCTGTCCTTTTCAATACTAAGGGGTTCGCCGGTACTTCCATGCAAGACATCATGGATGCCACCGGACTGACCAAAGGAGGGATTTATGGCAATTTCAAACGCGATTCGGCAGATAAGAAAGGTGTAAAATTGGAGATTGCCATTGCGTCTTTCAAACATGCTGTCGGAAAGGTAGGACTGGAAGTTCGAAATCGCACGAGGGTCATCGACAACTCTGTCGATAAGCTCAAAGCGGTTGTTTATTTCTACAAAGAACGGGTTTTAAACCCTCCCGTCCAAGGTGGCTGCCCCATTCTGAATTCTTCTATTGAGGCAGACGACAACCATCCGCACCTCAAAGAGCAAGTGATCGAGGCGATCAATTACTGGCATGCGGGGATTGTGAAGACCCTCAAGCGGGGCGTTGAGCGGAACGAAATTAAGATAGAGACCAATCCAGAGGATTTTGCCACCTTTTTCATAGGCACCTTGGAAGGTGGTATCATGCTGTCGAGAATTTACAAGGATGTGGACCGCTTTGGTGTCATGGCATCGCAGCTGCTGAGGGCCATCGAGGGAATCCGCCGTTGAGTATATTTTTTTGTCAATAGTCAGACCGATCGGTCTAACCCATAAAGCTTATGCAACTTACACAGAAAATAGAGTATTTGGAAGCCGTGCAAACGACTCCAAGTCCATTGGGCGGTCCGAAAATTCCGCCCTTTATCCAGTTGTTTCGATTGGGGTTTCGACTGTTCGGTGTCTTGGCGCCTAAGCAAACGGCCAGCCTGGCGGTCCGACTCTTCTCAACGCCTAGGATACGTGCAAAGCATAAGGTCTCGGATGTCATCATGGAAAAGGCGCGCATTTTTGAGTTTTTATACGCCGGCAAGACCTTGAAAGCTTATGAATGGGGGAGTGGAGAGCAGGTCGTTTTGTTGGTGCATGGTTGGGAATCTCGAGGGACTGCCCTGCGCTCTTTTGTCCCGGGCCTATTGGAAAAAGGTTTTAAGGTGGTTGCTTTTGACGGTCCGGCCCATGGCAACTCTAGTGGAAAGCGAACAGACCTTCGGCATTTTGGTGGAGCCATCCGCGCCATCATCAACCATGTCGGAGGTGTTCACAGCATCATCGCCCATTCTTTTGGAGGGAGTTCGACGCTCTTTACGCTGACGCACATCGATCGGGGAATTACGGTCGATAAACTGGTGCTCATTGCCTCACCAGCCGATGTGACCTACGTCCTCAAAGACTTTTTTCAATTCATCTGCTTGCCAACCAAAGCCCGATACTACTTCAAGCGAAAAATGGAAAAACGCTTAGGGCAGCCTTTGGAGGCCGCCAATTTCAAAGATTCCCGACATCCGGAGGTTAAAATCGGAGAACTGCTGGTCATTCACGACCAAGAAGACGCCATCGTTCCCATGGAAAGTTCTAAATTACTTATTGAGAATTGGGACAATGCCCGAGGCGTGATTTCCAAAGGTTGGGGGCATTACAAGCTGATGAAACAACCCGAAATCCTACAGCGGGTCGGAGCATTCATTGCTGCATAGTGGTGTACAATGATGCGTTTGAGGACCAGCCAATCTGGTCGCGCTTCAATATGGAAATGATAGATATTTTCATCACTGCCGTTGCAACGGCTCAAATCATGCATTATGATTTACGACAAAAACAGCATCATCACTGCTTTGCAAGAAGCTTTCGGACAGGTGGCCACCCTCATCGAAGAGGCCGAAGCTGCTGACCTGGAAAAAAACCGTCCGGAAAAATGGTGTGCTAGTGATCATTTCCGTCACCTCATTCTATCTGCTAAGCCAGTCGTTGGTTCTTTGAAAATGTCGCAGGAAGACTTGCTGAAGATTTGCCAACCTGAAAATCCTTCCCGATCCTACGATCAATTGGTGCTGGATTACGAGGCCATGCTGGTCAAACGAAATGGCAAAACAACAGCGACCTACGAACCTGTCCACCTAAGAGATGCAAGTGTGGCGGAATTGTCCACCTCTTGGAAGATATTGCTCCAAAAAGCCATTGACCGATTGGAATATTGGTCGGAAGAAAGGCTAGAAATCAATGGCTTACCGCATCCGGCAATCGGCGTTTTGACCATGCGCGAAATGCTGTATTTTACCATCCTACACACTCGAAGACACCATCAACTAATGATGCAGACAATGACCATTTCGGTCTAAGGCCAACAAAGATATATTTCCATATTGTTATGTTAGCAACCTGCTCGAAGCTTTCGGGCAGGTCTTTTTACTCTGCCACCTTGATGATGCGAATCTGTTCGTTGAAGTCAAAGTATTCGTCGTAGACTTGTAAAAAGTAGGTGCCTGCTGGCAATTGTTGGGTTTGCCCAATGCTGAATTGGCCTCTCTTTTTGCGATCGACTTCGTGTTGACCACCTAGGACTTTCTGGCCACGACTGTTATACAGGTCATAGTTCAATACTTTCGTACGGAGGTCGTGGAAACTCAACTTAATTTCTGCTCTCGCTGGATTTGGATAAGCAACAATTTTACCGCCCGTTTTGGTTTTGATAACTTGAAGGCCGCTGTAGTACACCTTGCCATCTAGGTCCGTTTGTTTGAGCCGGTAGTAGGAGGTTCCTTCGATTGGTTGGCGATCCACTGTGGTATAATGCTTCAGGCTACGGCTGTTGCCCGCGCCCTCAATTCGATCAATCGAGGCGAAGAGGTCTCCAATCCTGGATCGTTCGATTTCAAAGAAGTTGTTTTGCACCTCGGAGGCCGTTGTCCAACTGAGCAAAACTTGGTCGTCTACCAACTCGGCATCGAAAGAAAGCAACTCTACAGGAAGTGGAATACCCGCGACAGCACCTTCGTAAACGCCCAGATCGACCGTGCCGTCCACAATGCGTCCGTTGCAGTCCAGGTCTTCCGGGTAGGCGCTGATGGCCGTATTATCACCTGCGTCGAGCGCCACAGAGGAAGACAGCAAATGAAAGTCGTTGTTGGCTGTGTCCCGAAAATCTGGGAAAGTATTAAAGATCATGCTGGAAGCGTCGCAGTTGATGCTGCCAATTTCGCCCCGGTACAGCTCACCGCAGTTGGCAACATCTACCAAGGAATGGCTGATGTCGATGGTGCCATTGAAAAGTCGGAAGTTATCCCCCTGCCAGATGGTAGCTGCTTTGTTGCCCCAAAAGATGCAATTGGTAATGACCGGAGCAGAGGTGCCGCTGCCAGCATTGGCGTAGATGGCGCCACCGTTTTGATTGGCCTTATTTCTAAAGAAGACGCAGTTGGTAAATTGCGGGCTGGCCGTTCCATTGTCGCCAAGGCTATACACACAACCGGCCGCAAAGGCTTCGTTGCGCAAGAAAAGGCAATTGACAAAATTTGGGCTGCTCAGTCCACCGTCTTTTCCGAAGTTGTAAACGGCCCCGGCATAGCTAATATCCGTCAGAGAAGCGCCTAGGGCGCTATTCGATTGGAATTGGCAGGCGATGAAATCTGGGCTACTGTCTCCGCCACCGATGGCATCATTGTAAACCGCCCCGCCTGCTACGGTTGCCATATTGTTATTGAATTGACACTTGGTGAATGTGGGCTTACAATCTCCGGTGTAGCTGCCGTTGTTGTAAACCGCGCCTCCTGCGTTGCCTGCCTCATTGCCCGAAAAAGTGCAGTAGCTGATATTGGAGTGAATTTGTCCAAAGTTGGAAGCTTCATTGTAAATAGCGCCGCCGAAAGCCAGTGCATAATTGTTGCTGAAGGTACAATTGACGATGGTTGGTTCCGATGCGGTATTCATGCCGCTTCTAGAGTTGTAAATGGCTCCTCCACTGCGGCCCGCTTGGTCGTTGTTGGCAGTTGGGTCATTGGCATTTCCGCCAGAGACTGTAAAGCCATCCAGCCGGGTCTGGCTGGAAGCAAAAGAAAAGCTGACGATGGTGTAGAGGTTGTCGCTGTTGTTGGTGAAATTGGCCGCATCGTCTCCGTTGACATCCCCGCTTAGGATGGTCTTATTGAGTTCTACGTCGCGTTCGCCTAAAGTACTTTCGGTTCCATCGAAACCACCATAAACCAATACACCGGAAGGAATATTGAAGGTCGCATTGCGGCCATTGATGTTGGTGGCAGGCGTGTAAGTGCCGCTGGCTACCCAAATGGTATCTCCGCTGTTGGAGAGGTTCAAGGCATCTTCGAGACTCAGCAAGGCGCCAGGCCAGCAATCCGGACTGGTACAGCTTCCTTCGTTGGTGTTTACATAGCGTTTGGTTTGTCCATAGCCTTCCGGAAGGATAAAGAGTAGCGCGATGGCAAGCGCCATCATTTTGATTGTGTGTTGTGTCATAGCAGATTAGGTTGTTTTGCCCCTAAAGTGTGATGTTGTAGTGTGTGTTTGTGTTTAGCTCAGGTGGGGAGCTAGAGACCTTAGAGAGATTTATCAGGAGGGAGATTAAGCGGGAATGTTCTTTTTTAATACGATGACAAAGGTAAGTCAATCGCCAGCAATTGAACATACCCAAGAAAGGGTATTTTTTGTATAAACCTGAATTTTAATCCTGTCGTTGTGGCTTAGGGTAGGAATACCTTTTGAATGAATGACTGCCCCTTGCTTTCAAATTGTACAATGTAAATACCTGAAGACCAGCTGCTTGTAGATATTTCTAGCGTTTCTTGCCGAAGTATTTGGCTGTTCATCAGGCGACCATCCATGCTCAAGATGCGGGCCGTTGTGCCTGGCGCCCTACAATCTGCATAGGGGAGGACAAGCATAGCGGGCTGTACTTGTACGACCTCCTGGCAGAGTGGTTCTGCAACAGAAGTGCTGATCGATATGCTGCTGACCGCCTGTCCACTGTGCTTGATGCCTGCCCGTTCTGCTAGGGCGCCCACCGTTGCTTTGACCACATTGGCCATAAAGCCGAAGTTGAGTTTGTCAACAGTGTCTCCAACATCGTGGTAATGAGGATTTCTAAAATTGGCACCATCCGTCAGCATAATGGCAGGCAGCCCTTCCAACCAAAAGGAGGCATGGTCGCTGCGAAGCAAATCCGGCGGTGGGAAAGTTAGGCGATCTGCCACCAAACTGATGTTGTTCAATTCGGGGACATAGCGGGCCGCAGCCGTATCAAAAGCCTGTAGGAGTTCTTCGTGCAACTGAATGCCTACGTTGGTAACGAAATTCCCCCGAAATTCTTGATCGACCAATTGGGCAAAGACATCTGGAAAGAGAATCTCAAAGCCCGAGGGGAAAATTTGTGTATTGGGCGTATCGTCAAAATAGCCGATCATTTCAAAATTAAATACACTACTGATGGTTTCATGTGCCGGAATGCCATTCGCCACATATTCCTGACTACCCAATAGTCCCTCTTCTTCCAGATCGAAACCGATGAAGCGAACCGTTTCCTCAAAGCTGTAGGGAGCCAATACCCTCAAGACCTCTAAAAAGCCAACCACACCGGAACCATTGTCGTCGGCACCCGGTGAATTGGAGACCGTGTCGTAATGGGCATCTACAATGTGGACCGATGTATTATCTGCTTGACCGATGATGTCGCCGATGATGTTTCGGGCTGTGTACGAACCTCTTTCAAATTGTTGCTCATAGGCGAGGTCACAATCTTGCACCATCCGACCAAATAGGCTGTCCTGTACCTCTCTCAAATGATTACGGTTGAAATTCCGAAAGCGGATGCCCTCTACGAATTCGAGATCGGCCCGTAGTCGATTGCTGTCTACTTGATCGACGATGGCCTGTATATCGACTTCTTGCCGGTCGTCCGCAATGAGCTGCACGGTTAATTCACTGCCCATCACATCCGCCGCTGCATAGTCCCATTCAATTTGACGATTGGCGCCTGCCTGCACCGGAAAACCAATGTCGCCGCTGGCAGAGGTGACGCTTAAGTCAAAGCTTTTACCCCCATCGTCAGACACTCTAAGGGAGACTTCCATCTCATCGTTTTCCGCATCCTCTAGGCTGTAATCAATGGTCAACTTGTCTTCATCGATTTGAAGATTCAAGATGCGAACAACTGGCACTTGGTTTTGTCCAAAAGACAAAACGAGAAAGCTGAAGAGCAGCGCGATGGTGAGAAGCGAACGATTCATACGCTAGGAATTTTAGCAAAAACGCAATCCTTGAAAATACACCTAAAAGGCTTTCTTTGCAATGAATCGCAACTTGAATTAAATAATGAGTTCTAGACCACTCATCTAAAGATCATTATAATATCTTAAAACGAATGCTAAAGCCGGTACCATTTTGTACTTGATTGGCGACAAAATCTTTCATTGTCATATTCATCTGAGAGGTTTCCGTGAAATGCAGGTAGCGCTCTTTGCCTTCGGGATTGGGCGAAGCCTGATAGGCCATCAGATAAATTTGCTCCTGGTCCTCCGTTCGATAAGAGGAAGAGTCAAACTTGTAATTGCCTGTCAATCCCATGGGAATGGTGGCTACTTTTTGTACCAAGGCAGATTTTTCGTTTTGTATCAGGCCGATCACACTTTGTAAAACGAAGCGGTCGAGATTGAAATCATTCAGTCCTTCTTTGATGACATAAGCATTGATTTTGACATCGAATTTGCTCGATCCGTCTGTAGCCATCTGCATCGCATCGGAGATGGGAAAAGAGCCGGCCGCTTGTCCACCTTCCCAAAGGTCAACCACCAACTGTAGCGATTTGCCTGGCTGGTTGAGGACGACCGTGAAATCCTGGCGGAAGACTCCTCTGATGGAATCTACATTGTCCAATAGAAGTGGTACCACACTGCTATATCCTGCAAAGGCATTCTCTTTAGTGGTGATGGTACTGGAAGTATCCTTGGGCTGATTCTGGCAACTGACCAGCAAAAATAGGAAAAGGCACAGGCCGAAAACGGCCGAAACGGGTTTAGGTATAAAAGTCATTTTTTTTAAAGTTTTGGAACAATGGGCAATGTTAAGGAAAAATTGGGGAACAAAAAAAACGCCCTACCATCAGGCAGGGCGTTCATCCAAGCGAACTGAGGTCTGCTGCAGCCAAAACTGCCGCTATAACCCCGTTTTATTTACTCTATCTCATGAAAGTTAATCTAGTAGGATCATCTTGCGTGTGGCTGTACCTACTTCACTTTCCAGGGTGTAGTACAACACGCCACTTCCTGCCAACTCGCTCTTGCTGATCTGTACTTCGTTCAGACCACCTTCAAAGGCAGCTTCGACGACCTTCAATTTTTTACCCGCCGCATCGTAAATGCTCAACCTGGCGTCCATGCTGTATGGCAACTGGAAGCGAACCAAAGTGACATCTTTGAAGGGGTTCGGGCTATTTTGCAGTAAGGCAAACCCAGCATTGTTTGCACTTCCAAAGTCGATACCTACTTGGAGGAATTCATTGCTTTGGGTGTAAGCTTCTGCTGGCGTAAATTCAGAGCTGATGGAAAGGATATCCGACAGTTGAGCGTCGCGCTTGGCACGAATCTCAAGGCGGAACGCCGTTCCTTCGGTCGCATTGGCTGTATTTACAAAACTACTAGTGACCACTCCTTTGTCCAGCATATGTGTTCCAAAGTTGCCTGTTGTCATACCTTCCATTTGTGGAATTACCTTGGTCACTTCTGCCAATTCCCGATCGAAATTCAAGCTGAATTGCAATCCTGCAATTTGATCGAATGCTGCCGTGTTGAAGTCAACCGTGTAGGTCTGGCCGGCCTGCAAGTTGCGATCGGCTACCTGGAAGTCAAAGCTTCCACTGGCTGTACGCTCTTCACTGCCAACTGCCAGATTTGGACGTGCGCTGTTGTTGACGTCTCCGGTCTTGATGGCCACGAAGTTGGCAATTTCATCGCGATTCAAATTATTGATCGTGTAAACTTCCGGGAAAGTAGAGCTGAACGGGCTGGATGGGTCTGGGAAGACATAATCCGCCGGAATAAATCGCCAGGAAGTATTGTTTTCAAATTCTGTTTCGATGAAAAGGATCAACTTGCGTAGGTCTACCATATCGAAGGCAGAGATGGAACCAGAATTGTTGACATCGGCTGCAATCAAGCGGTATGGACTTTGGATGCGTTCCAACCCAAGAACATGCTTACTGATCAATACGAGATCGTAGGTGGAAATACCATTCAATGGATTCTTGTTTTTCTCTGGGCGAATGCTGTAGTTGTAATCTACGGGCAAGTTGTTGAAGTTAAACGAGCCATTGATCAAAGTCATTTGCTCGTCTTCCAAGTTGCCTTCCAAGCGAACCATGACATCAGAAATGGACTCACCTTCCTCACTGCTGATGCCTCCGGAGATCGTAGCTTGACTCTGGTTGGCACAGTCTGATAGGGTCAGGCGCACGTTGCAGGTAGCAAAGTTGTTCTCTGCGTCCCATACGTAGACGGTCAAGGTGTCGATGATGGTTCCAGAACCGGCATCGTCGCAGGTAAACCGGCGGCTGTTGTCATTGATGTTCAAAGAGAATGAATACACCAAGGCAGTAGAATCTGTACAGTTATCGATGCTTCTCAGGTTGAAATCATTGGCAAATACGTCGACAAAGCCACCGGCTGTGTCTGGCATTGGGATGGTCGATACGCCCGTCAAGCAGAAGGCGGTTGGTGGCTTGGCATCGCGAATGGTGAACAGGTAGACACAAGAAGCGGAGTTGCCACAACCATCGGTTGCTGTCCAGACGATTCTATGGGTGCCTATTTTGTAGGTACCGTCGGCGTTGGGTGTGTTGGAAGGGAAAATTCTGGCAGTCAGTCCGTTGAATGGGCTGCGGCTGTGATTGTCCGAGTATCCAAGCTCGTTAAAGGTGCCGTCGTTGTCAATGTCGATTTCGTATCTGTAGAGAATGTCTTCTGTTGGTGTACAGTCGTCTGTTACGCTGATTGGAAGGGATGCAGCCCCATTGCAGGTTCCGAAGCCATCGATCGTGACATCTGAACAGCTGGTGAATTCAGGACCTTGGGTGTTGATGAGTTTAATGACCTGTGTGTAATCCCACTGGAATACGATATTCGCATTGGGGTTGGCTTGTGCTTCTTCGTAGAGGCACCAGTCGATGACAGACCATTCTCTGAAGATTTTCAAGCAAGCATTGTCTTCCAAAACGTACTTTCTATCCGTGTAAGTAGCTGCCAGGAAGTTGCATCCACGACGATCCAACTGGGGTTCGCGATCTTGCTCGAAGGATACATTGAGGTTTTCTGGCTCGAAAGCTTCATCCGTTACACCAGCGCAGGAAGTCAAAGTGACATCACATGGCCAAGCAATCAATTGGTATTGTCCCAAAGCGGTATTACACTGTCCGACTCTGTCGCCGGAGAAGCGCCAGCAAACGGTTGGGACATAAAAATCGCGGCAATCGATGATGTTGATAACCTGTGTCGCCGTGTTGCTCCAATTGCCTCTCAAATCCCGCGCTTTCCATCTCCGGATGATTTGACCCTTACCACAGGTGAGGTCCGACAAAATGGTTTGCTCCAATTCGACACTACAATTATCGGTGGCGTATCCATCTTTGCCCCAGTTGATGTCGTAAAGATTTTCATAACATGGATCGGTAAGTGGATTAGCCGGAGCAAACTGGCTAAACTTGGGATGGCCGTCGCATACTCTATCGTTGATGATGATGTCTTCCAGATCACTCAAAGAGGCTGGGGAAGGTACAACCTTACCAAAAATGGCATCGAATTCATCTGTAAAATCGTTTGGATTTTCTGGATCAAATGGGAAATCGAAATCGCAGCTTACCCAAACATTTGGTGGTGCTACTACAAACGGTGGAATTTTATCATCTACTTGCAAGCTGACCATACAGTCGCTGTAGTGACCGAAAAGAGGACCCGTAACACTCATAGCTTCTGGCATGACGCCCGTGAAATCATCTGGGTTCAAACCTGCATACAAGGATGGAAAACTACTGACGGGGAAGCGATTGCGGAATTCATATGGTGTAGGATCGACATCAAAGACCCGGAAAACAATCTGAATGGGCTCTTCTGAATCGGCACAGCATACCTTGACAAAATCGTCGAAATAAGACTGTGATCTATTAAAATTCGGGTGTGTTCCCAAGCCTGGGAATGTTCTGGGATCGTCGTCGCCATTGACACCATCACAAGCGATGGATTCCCAATCGCCTACAGAGACAGTTTCCCCTGGTTTGCCATTGTTGTTGGAATCAAATTCGTCCATACGCAGGACCTTGAACCATACCTGATCGGAACAATTGTCGAAAGAGCCGTCGTCGAATGTCTGAGCAAATACTTTGCTGATGCCGTTTTCACCATCGGGATTGTTGTTGGCAGTCAGACCAACTACGGTGTTTTGATCGCAAACTGCCACCGGAGGAATTTCGTCTACGACAGTCAACTGGATGGTGTCTTGTCCGCGATTGCCACAGCAATCAGAGGTATTATAGAAAATTTCATAAGTGCCTGGTGTCAAACCGTCGATGCGAAATCGACCATCGGCCATTTGCTGCGCCGTACCGGCCAAGCTGCTGACGCTGTAATCCAAAGGAGCAGAGCTGCAATTGTCCATCAGCGTCGGAACAGTCGCGATCCAATCTACTTCACATCTCCAGATGTCTACACTGATCGTCAGGTCTTCGATGCCGCTGACCGTTGGTGCTTCCTGATCCTCCACTTTGATGATTTGCTGGCATTCGTTGACCGCTCCGGTACACCAGTCGAGTATGACCCAGTCGCGGATGATCTTGTAGCAACCCTCGCTGGCTCCGCTGCTGCAGATGTTCAGGCGAGTGTCTGTGAAAGTCATTTGTACACCGGCACAAGCTCCAACAGCAGGCATACCCGTTCCGGCCCATTTGATATTGGTGCTTCCAGCATAGAGTTCATCTTCTGGTGCTGGGTGTCCAGCGAAGCGGTGTGTAGACGGCAATGTGTTCCAACCTAGAGTGGTTACGCCGTCGCCAGCTACGCTGTCGTCTCTTCTGTCATCGCATAAAAGGCTGCCATTGTTGTTGTTGGCAGTGTCGCGTTCGGCAAACCAATCCGGCGGGCAATCTGTGGCAGGATCGAAAGCAGTGGAAAGATTTTCCAGGTAGATGGTATCCATGCAAGTTCCAGTGTTGCCGGCGGCATCTGAGACCGTCCAGGTTCTCTTGACGATGCGATTGAAGTCGCCACAAGTGGAACCACCGATTTCGAGGTCTACATAAGACAAAGTGGCTTCGCTGCAAGCATCAAAACCAAGTACGGTAAATTCATTTGGATTGTTAGGGTTGGCATTCACCGTGACGTTGGCCGGCAGGGGGAATCCTGGCGTACCTCCCAACGTAGGATCGATATTGGCTGTGCAAGAAACCGTATCGCCATCGCCGCAAAGCAAGTCTGGCAAAAATTTGTCTTCCACATTGATATAGCCCCAGCAGGAATTGCCTGTGGAGCTGTTGGTGACAGATGCCACGATGCGTAGGCCCACTTCTGCCGCAGTCACTCTTGGGCTTGTGGGTACAGGCATGGTTTTGTTCAAATCGTAGAACAACTCAACCAAATAATTGCCAGCGGGAATGGTGCCGGTCAGAATCATGGATGAGTCGATGGTTGCCTCGCAATTGGCCGTGTCTAGCGACAGGTTGATTTGATCGTGGCAGCCTAATGCAAAGAAATTGCCTCCCTCCGGACCGTTGTTGGCAGAGACAGACAAACTACTTCCAATGAATAGGAGCAGGGTAAATATCCTCCATGTCCATGGGCTGTTTGTACAGCGTTTTTTAATGAGATTAGTTGTACAAAATTTCATGATTTAATTTTGTTGTTGAAGAATGAATGTTTAAAAAAATGCATACTATATTCCTCAGCATCCGAGGGTCAGTTCGGTGCTGTGCAATACCAAATACAGGGCTCAGATCGGTGGATCGAAGCACAAATCGTTTGAGCAGTAAAGACCTTTTACCGCTGTGCTGCTGTTGCTGAGGGAGCTCCAAAGGGCAATCGGGACGATGGACCATCGTCGGCTGATGCCTCTAAAGCAATTGGCTGTTCTGGAAAATAAAAGATGGGCTTGATAACATCCGGTTTTGGGACTTACAAGCTTTTAAATCGGTCAGTGGGATGTAGTGTGTCCAGAAAGGACACTTTTACGGTTAGTGGGATGTTGTTGTCAATTAGGTCAGAGACCCTTAGAAACCTTTTGTTGTTCGATCGTTCGTTTTGCTCTCTTATAATCTAACAAACATAATGCCATTTTTATATGTGTAATGACTTGTTTATTAGATTACTAAGTGTTTTTTAATTTTTGGTGTGTGTTTGTTTTTTTACATTTAAATTGTACGGGGGCAAAATGGAGGGGTTGCGCACATGTTGATTTTTTTTAATATAAAAAATGCGACCTTCCAAAGTGTCGCTTCTTGGCGATGGTCTTATATGGTCTGGTCGTGCAGCCAACCGGGCGAGAGAGGCACGCCTACGTGAAATCCCGAAGCTTTCTGGGGAGAGCTCCGGGATTTCAAAAGGGGTTTGATTTAGCTAATTATAATTCAAGTTGGGATGAGTTGGAGGCTTTCACCAGATAGATCGCAACCCGAATCAAATATAATGGTTTGATAGAATACAAGATAAGATTTTTATTCAGCTTCTTGTTCTCCTTCTTCTTGTTCAATTTCGATGGGTGTCAGCATGGGCAATTCCAGCCATTGCTTTTCTGCATTGCTGATGCTACCAAAGCGCAGGAAGCCTCCGGATGCCTTGGCTACGTGGGTGGCAAAAGAGCGCAGGTCTTTGTAAAAACTCGCAGCAAATTCCAGGTCCAATTTAGCGAGGACGGCATTCAGCCCTGAGAGGTCATTGGAAATCGCCTGGCCACGTTGTTCGGTATCTTTGGGGTAGTTTTCTACCATATGACTCAGCCTTCCCTGGTATCTTTCACCCAATTCGAGATAGAAATCTTTCATGGCGTCTTCATAGGTGTAGGAGCGAATCTTGGTAATCTTAACAGCCCACTGCTGTTCGTCTTGGTCAAGGTTGCCATCTGCTCCGCCGATCAGAAGGGTGATCATTGGAATGCTGTCGTACATGAGATCGATTTCTTCCTGTTGGAGTCCTTCAAATTGTGGAATCATTTCAACTATTTTTTTGTGGTTTGAATGCGCCGTCAAAGATAAATATTCTATTGTATTCGGGAAGTCAAAAATTCAGAAATCGTAATATTCCAATTATCTTTGCTCGTCTTGATTCACCTACGAACCTTTCCAGATTGGCAAAAAAAGAGAAAACGACGACCAAGAGGGCCTCTAAGGTCACGCCTTTGATGAAGCAATATTTTCAGCAAAAGGCAAAATATCCGGATACGATCCTGCTTTTCCGAGTAGGTGATTTTTACGAAACTTTTGGCGAGGATGCCATCACGGCTTCTCAGGTCTTGGGCATCATCCTGACCAAGCGCAACAATGGCGGTAGCGACATCGAGCTGGCGGGTTTTCCCTATCATTCTTTGGATTTGTACCTACCACGGCTCGTCCGAGGCGGGCATCGGGTCGCTATTTGTGAGCAATTGGAAAAGCCCAGCAAAGAGAAGAAAATCGTGAAAAGGGGAGTGGTCGAGGTGGTCACACCAGGGGTGGCGGTCAATGATAAGTTGTTGGACCATCGCCAAAACAACTTCCTGGCCTCGGTTTATCTGGGCCGCCAACAACAAGCTGGGGTCGCCTTTTTGGACATTAGTACAGGTGAATTTTTGGTCAGCCAGGGCAGCACCGCAGCCATCGACAAGCTGTTGCAGAGCTTTAAACCCTCTGAGGTCATCTTTTCCAAGGATCGGAAAAAGGATTTCAACCGCCTTTTTGGAGAGGGTTTTTACCAATTTGTTTTGGACGAATGGATCTATACCCTTGATTACTCTAGAGAAAAGCTGCTTGAGCAGTTTGAGGTTCAAAACCTCAAGGGCTTTGGCATCGAAGCCTTGGAGCTGGCACAGATAGCGGCCGGCGCTACATTGCACTATCTGGCGACAACCGAGAATAAGAACCTCAAGCACATTGGAGCGATTCGGCGCATCGAGTCGGAAAAATACGTTTGGCTGGACCGCTTTACCATCCGGAACCTCGAATTGGTCTACAGTCCGCACGAGTCGGGCGTTTGTCTGTTGGATATAATGGATAAAACCATCTCTCCGATGGGCGCTCGCTTGATGAAGAAGTGGGTGCTGCTGCCGCTGCTCGATCCAAAGGCCATTAATGGTCGCTTGGATATGGTCTCTTTTTTCATTTTGGAAAGGGCTCTAAACGATGAGATCGAGGGCTACATCCGACAAATTGGTGATTTGGAGCGACTCATTTCCAAAGTGCCGCTGAGGAAGATCAATCCGCGCGAGGTGGTTCAACTAAAGCGTGCCTTGCAAGCCATCGGCCCCATCCGCTCGCTTCTGATGGGCTGTGGGGATGAAAACCTCCGCAAGATCGGAGAGCGCATGGACCCCTGTGAGGCCCTGATTGAAAAGGTGGATAAAAACATCAAGCCGGAGCCGCCGGTCAACCTCAACAAAGGGGGGGTGATGGCAGATGGTTGTGATGAAACATTGGATGAGTTGCGAAACATCGTCCAAAATAGCAAGGACTTACTACTTGAAATTCAACAATCGGAAGCAGCCCGGACGAGCATCAACAGCCTGAAGATTGGTTTCAACAATGTCTTTGGTTACTACCTCGAAGTGACCAATAAGTACAAAAATATGGTGCCGGAGGAGTGGACGCGCAAGCAAACCCTGACCGGCTCGGAGCGCTACATTACCGATGAGTTGAAAAAGCTGGAATCCAAAATTTTGGGAGCGGAGGAAAAGATTTTGGCCTTGGAGGACCGCTTGTACAATGAGCTGGTGTCCTTCCTGGCAGATTTTATCGGTCCGGTCCAGCGCAACGCCGGCTTGATTGCCCGATTGGATTGTCTGCAGGCTTTTGCACGCATTGCGCTTAAGAATGGGTATCGACGTCCGGTGATCGACGATACGCACACCATCGACATCAAACAAGGCCGCCACCCGGTCATCGAAAAGCAGCTCGAATTGGGTGAATCCTATGTTCCCAACGATGTGTATCTGGACAATGAGCAACAACAGATTCTGATGATTACGGGGCCGAACATGGCGGGTAAATCGGCCTTGTTGCGCCAAACGGCACTGATTGCCTTGATGGCGCAGATGGGTTGCTTTGTACCGGCCGAATCGGCCCGGATTGGCATTGTCGATAAGGTATTTACTCGGGTAGGGGCGACAGATAACATTTCTTCCGGAGAGTCTACTTTCATGGTGGAGATGAATGAAACGGCCAGCATTATGAACAACATCTCCGACCGCAGTCTCATCCTGTTGGACGAGATCGGGAGGGGAACGAGTACCTATGATGGCATCTCCATTGCTTGGTCGATTGCCGAGTATTTGCACAACAATGCAAAGGCTGTTGCCAAGACACTTTTTGCGACACACTACCACGAGCTGAACGAGCTGGCGGAGAAATTTCCTCGGATCAAGAACTTCCATATTGCTACAAAGGAGGTGGGCAGTAAGGTCATCTTTTTGCGTAAGTTGACAGAAGGCGGTAGCAACCACAGCTTTGGTATTTACGTTGCAAAAATGGCTGGTATGCCCAATGAAATCATCGGGCGTGCGACCGATATTTTAGCCCAGTTGGAGCAAAAGCAAATCGAAATGGGCGACAGTGGAGACATTCAGAAAACCCTCCAACAGATGCCAGCGGCTCAAGCCATGCAGCTCAGCATATTTGAAACGGTGGACCCCACGGCCGGTAAGATCAAGGCAGCTTTGGAAAATATTGAAATCAATAGCATGACGCCCATTGATTGTATGATGAAGCTCAATGAATTGAAGAAAATCCTGAAAGAAGAATAAAAAAAGCTTCCGGTGGCCACCGGAAGCTTGCAACATAAAGGGAAAGATTGGTTGTTTCTATCGAACGACCATTTTCTCTGTTCTCACAGCTTTGCCATCTATAACCAATGAGTAGTAATAGATTCCAGAAGTAAGTTTGGAACCATCTACCTGTAGTTGTCCACTGGCATCATTGATGGAATAATTACGGATTTCTTTCCCTGCTGCATCGATGATTCGGATGCTGGCATTGTTAAAATCATTTGGCAGTTTGTAATCAATGGTTGTATTTTTACCAAAAGGATTTGGACGGTTCTGTCTGAGTTGTACATTGTCAGAGTTGATTTCCAATTCGCCTTGTTGTTTTGTCAAAAGCTGCTCGATGCGGTTGAGGCGGCTTTCCAACTCATTGATTCTATCTTTTTGATCTTCTATAATGTTTTGCTGCTCCTTCATAGCTTCTGTCACTACGGGGATCAACATGTGGTATTTAACACTCAGGTAGCCACTTTCTGTTTCGTCTACAGCCTGTGGTAGGACTTCGCGCAGTTCTTGTGCGATGTAGCCGATTTGCTCTGTTTCAGGCATGTTGGCGTAGGCATAGTTTTCTATATCGTTGCGGTAGAAATAACGCTGTCCGTTGGTCGCCAAAATTTTGTCGAGAGGAGAAGAAATTTCATTGAAGTTGTTCTTCAAACGCTTGTCTGATGAAATGTTGTAAGCGGTTGCTATAACGCTACCTGCAACTGTCAGCAAGTTGGTGTTGTTCGGATTAATCCCAATGACGCGACCACCACAACCCGGACCAAAGGGGTCTTGCTTGTATACAAAATAGAATGTTGTAGGGCCAAACTGGATAGCTGGAAATTGATCTTGTAAAAGAAATACATTCATTGCAACATCTGTATTTGGTTGGATGCGCAAACCATAACCTGGACATGCATTAGGGCTACCTCCACCTGCAACACCAAGACCGATAAATCTTCTTGGGAAAGTAGTGGTAGACGGATCCGCTAGGATGAAATTGTCGCCACGCACGTCGAGTTGTCCAAAGGTAGGGATGCTAAGTGAGGACAGAGGACCTTGGCGGATGAGTACGTTACCATTGTTGGTATTACGGATGTCACTGCTACCGGCGATGGTTGTCCACTGGGCAAATACCATTCCTTGAATAGCGAGAAAAAGTAGTAGGGTAAATAACGTTTTTAACTTCATGATTCAATCATTTTTAGTAATTAAAAATAGCTTTAGGGGGCGTGTAGAACACACCAAAAAAAATGGAAAAATAAATTCTTTGAGAGATGAAATGCTTTATTGGCATTTCATAACGCAACAGCTCTGTTAAGTAATTGCAGTGGTTGCAATTGCTCTAGCCAATTACCTTTTGATGATTGATAGAAACGATTGATTGGGTGGCGGTAAAATACACCAGCCTATATCCTGTATAAATAAAATACAGAATGTACTTTGGTAAAAGCAATCAAAATTTTTCTTTCCCTTTTAAATACTCGTAATGCGTTGGAAAATTTCTCTTGAGTGAATACCACAGAAAGCCAGTATGATTATTTGGTGAAATAGGTCTAAATAATTCAATGCTAGCCTATTAAATAGGTATCTTTGGTGAATTTAAATGTCTGTTGGGTTAATTTTTAGCCTTACTGCTCAAGAGGATTAAGTGAAAATACTAGCAGAAAATAAAATAAAAGAAATGCACGATAGCACTAAATACAACTCTAAAATAAAAAGAAAATAGTTAGGAATCAAATGCCTGTGCTAGTTTTTATTTTCTTTCTTCTGCACAAGTATTTTTGTGTTTAAGTAATTCAACAAAACATTCGACATGCTGCTTTCTACAGCTTTTAAATTGTTCTGTTACTTATGTTGAAAGAGATGTGACTCAGTGAGGTTGATGTGCGTCTGCTTGGGTGGTTGTAACTGTGAAACAATCAATCGGAGAATTTGTTTTCAAAAAAAATAAAAAAATCGACTTCAAAAAAATAAATATCTGAAGTCGATTTTAAAAGCAGTATATTTTTTATAAAAAGACCGACGGCCTTTTTATTGATTGTCTTGCTGTTTTTCCTCTGGGACCATCGTGATTTGGATAAAGTTGTTCATATCGAAAAATTTACCACTTGCGTTTTTGATGTCGTCCGAATCTAGGTTTTCGATATAAGATTCAAGTTTTTCCAATTGAATGCTTTCAATATCGGAACCATTTTTATAACTCCTTTCCATGGTTCGTATCCAATACCTATTTTCTTTCAAGTTTTTAATGCGTCCTTGGCGCTGGGTCTCCTTCACCTTGGTGAGGTCTTTTTCTTCGGCACCAGATTCCTTGGCTTTTGCAATGTCTGCCATGGCAGTATTGATGAGTTCTTCCATACGCGGAGGGTCGGCGTTGAAAGATACGGTGATGGAATACTTGGGCTTTGGAAACTGCACAACCGTCCCTCTGACGCCTACACCATAGACTCCTCCTTTGTCCTCTCGCATCGATTCGCGCATCTTGATGCGCAGAACCTGTACCATCGTATTGAAGTCGTACACATTTTGTCCATTCCATTCAAAATCGCCATGCCAGGTCAGATTGACTTGTGCTTTGGGAGCCTCTCCTTTGACCAACTGTTTGACCACCTTACCTTTGACGTAGTTTGCACCCACGTCTTTCCAGTTTTCCTTCCGTCCTTGAGTCGGTAGCGTTCCGAGGTAGGTAGCCAGTAAGGGCTTCATATCTGCTACTTTGAAATTGCCGACAAACAGGAAAGTGAAATCGCCTGCATCGGCGAATCGGTCCTTATAAAATTGCATGGCCTTTTCCAATTCTACGCCATTCAAATCCTCTGCACTTGGGATGCCTCTACGGGGATGATTGTCGAATTGGATGTGCTGTACTTGATCCATATAGTAGTAGCGGGGTTGAGAAATCAAATTTTTGAGAATGGCCCCCTGCTTGGTCTTGAACGAATTCATGGCATCTTCGTCTTCGCGGATATTGGTAAAGTAAAGATGCGTCAACTGAAGCATGGTCTCCACATCCTTGGGAGATACACTGCCTCTCAGCCCTTCGTAAAGTTCGCCAATGTAGGGAGCGACGCGCACGACCTTACCGGTCAGCTTTTTCTGAAGTTGCGATTGGTCGAAGGTCGCTATGCCAGATTCCAGAACAACGTTGTCTGAAAACAAAGCGCTGTTGTAATCCTCCTCACCGGCCAGCGAAGTACCGCCCGGGCTGAAAGAACGCATTAAAATTTCATCGTTTTTAAATGTTGTTGGCTTGAGGATGGCCTTGACACCGTTGGGGAAGGTCAATTCTGTGATGCCGACTTCCGGACGTTCCTCCTCCTTGGCGATAGCCACCGCCGCTGGGATGTTTGCCATCAGGGGTTCATCAGATACTTTGTCGACATAAGCCGCAATTTCCTTGTTTTTGACATCCGCCAAAATTCGGTGAATGTCTGCCTGCGACGGTAAAGTCTGCCCGTCCTTCTGCGGACCGGTCACAACCACGACGCGATTGTCATCGCTGATCCACCTTTTTGCCAATCTATCCACTTCTTGCAATTGAATGGTCGGCAAAAGATTTTTATAGAATTCCAATTCCTCTGCGATGCTGGGGATGGGGTTGTCGTCCAAATAATTGTAAACATACCGCATGGCAAAGCGGCGGGAGTCGGTCTTGTCCTTTTCTTTAAACGCCTTTTCCATACCCGTTAGGATGCGGAGCTTGGCTCTTTCAAATTCACTCTCCGTAAAGCCATGTCTCAAGACTCTTTCATTTTCTTCGAGAATGACTTCCAAGCCTCGCTCTGCACCACCTTCTGGCACCATGGCGAAAGACTCGTAGGTGGCAAGCATGCCCACATCTCGCGAGTACCCGGTGTAGGCAAAACTGAAGGGCGGGTCTGGCAATTGCGTCAGTTCATCCAAGCGCCCGTCGAGCATGGTGTTGTACAGGCGGTTGACCAGCTGCTTGCGATAGTCTTTCATACTTTTGATGGGCTCAAAGTCGTGCTTATACATCAAGCGAACATTGGTGAAAGGAGCTTCTTTATCAGACACAATAGAGACCAGGGTTTCTGCGTGATCTGGGACGGGATAGGTTTGCTTAGGACGTGGGCTGCTGGGATTTGTAAACTTGCTGAAACGGGTTTTGACTTGCTCCTCCATAGCGTCTACGTCAAAATCTCCGACAAGGACGACAGCCATCAAATCGGGGCGATACCAATCCCTGTAAAAGCGCTTCACCGTTTCGTACTTGGCATTGAGAATGATTTCTGGCTTTCCGATCGGTAGTCTTTTAGCGTATCGAGACCCGTAGTACATGATCGGGAAATATTCATTTTGCATGCGCTGCTGTGGGCTCAGCCGGGAGCGCCATTCCGATTCTACGACCCCTCTTTCCTTGTCGATTTCTTCATGCTCAAAACTTACGCCGCCTGCCCAATCTTCCAAGATGAGCAATGCCTTGTTCAGCAAGGTCTGATCGTCCGTACGGGCCTGCAACATGTAGACGGTCTCGTCAAAGCTGGTGTAGGCATTGAGGTCGGGACCAAAGCGGGTTCCGATGGATTCCAGGTAGTCAACCAGCTCGCTTTTCTTGAAATTCTTGCTGCCATTGAAGGCCATGTGCTCTACGAAGTGGGCCAGACCTTGTTGGTCTTCGTCCTCCTGCATGGCTCCGGCGTTGACTGCCAAACGCAATTCTGCCCGATTTTCGGGTTTGCTGTTTTTACGGATGTAGTACTTCAGGCCGTTATTGAGTATGCCGATGCGGATGTTCGGGTCGACCGGAATATCAGTGGTCAATTCGACTCCTTCGGGGGAGGCGGGCTGTAGGGCTGGGCGCACTTTTTCAGTGACTTCTTCGGGTATTTCTTTTGTAGCAGCGGTGGTTTCTGCTGTTTTAGGCGTACATGCTTGGTGGACCAGTGCTGTGAGAAGCAGTAGGCCAAAAAGGTACCTGGCAATAGAATTCATAGTAGGCGAAATTTAATTTGATTGAAATATGTTTTATACTTATATCTATGAACAATTGAGTTGTTGGCAGCAAAGCCCCGAGACTCATTTGTTTGCTAATCGTCAACTATTTGCTGAAGGATGCCATTTTTGAAAGCTGCATAAAAAGTTGAAGTATCAGTGGGTATCCAACCAATAGCCATGGCCATTTTACCGATTTGTAAGACCCAATTGGGTGTGATCGGACCAATGTAGGCTTTACCGTTGTGGTTATACAACCAAAGCATGCCTTTCAGCTCTTGTAGTGTTTTCAGGATGAGTTTTCCGCCGTCGATTCGCTGGATAATGATTTTTACACTTTTGTTTTCTTTGTCTTCTGAAATGGTCCACCGACACGGATGTTCGTCAATGCGGATGGATTTGGATTTGTTGCTGGGCAAACTCATTTCGTTGTTCCTTGTTCAATCTAAATATACTCATCTTCTCACAGGTGGTTCACGAATGCTGTCGCATTAACTTTTTATTATCAATCGTATATTTTCGAATGTC
>JBCCSZ010000096.1:0-23312 GCA_039199225.1 Bacteroidota bacterium | reverse complement strand
CCGAACAGAGAAGTTAAGCCCTTTAGCGCCGATGGTACTGCCCCAGGGTGGGAGAGTAGGTCGCTGCCAACCCAACATACAGCCAACAAAGCCTCGTTGTCACATAGCACAACGGGGCTTTTAGCTTTTATAGAATTGGTCCATAATGTACAGCTCTGTACAAAGGATTTTGAAAGTTGCGGATTCTCAGTATTTTTGCAGTCCTGTTCAAATAACAGTTATGACGCAACAATCTTCTTTGGCATATCAGCTCGAACTTGTTTGGTGGTTTTTTACCTTTCTGCTAGCTGCTGCCATCTTATATCCCATCTTGAGTAAGATCAATGATTACCCCTTTTTGATGGCAAATATTGTCTTTATCATTATATTCGTTACGTTCACCAGGTATGTTTTTCTGTTGAGGCACACATTCTTGGCTCGGCGTCAATGGCTGAAAGCCATCGTGCTGGTTTTGTGTTTGCCAATACTATTTTATTTGGTTAATCAGCTCAACTATTTTCAGACATATCTGGATGAGCAAGGGCTCGAATCTTTTATGGGTGCTTTGCCCATCAAGGGGCAGGAGGCCCTGGGTAGCTTCATTCGAAATGAGATGTTATTGTTCGGGGTAGGCAGTATTTTTGCGGCTGTTTTGCTGCCGTTGAGAATGATACTTTCCATTTGGAGAACGCACAACAGAGGAACTGTTTAAACACATCATTACTATGTCCATTGTCAAAGAATTCAATGACTATCGTGCTAAGATGAATGAAAAAATCTTGGGTCACGATAATAAAGTCCTCAAACGATTTTTTAATCTGGATACCAATGCCTACCAAGATGGAGCGTTGGACAAGCGGACAAAAGAATTGCTCGGCCTTGTGGCGTCCATGGTTTTGCGATGTGACGATTGCATTCGCTACCATCTTGGAGCCGCTCACGAAATTGGTATTACGAAGGAAGAAATCTACGAAGTTTTTGCCATTGCCAATCTCGTCGGTGGGTCTATCTGCATCCCGCATACCCGTCGAGCAGTAGAGTACTGGGAGGCATTGGAAGCAGAAAAAACAGAGGCTTAATTTATATCAGCTCAAAAGGAGAATTTATGGAGAATTACCTGCAGGCACTCAATGATGTTCAACGTCAGGCTGTTACTTCTACCGATGGTCCAGTGTTGGTCGTAGCAGGGCCGGGGTCCGGAAAAACGAGGGTGTTGACCTTCCGGATCGCCCACTTAATTGAAAAGGGGGTAGCCCCCTGGGAGATACTGGCCTTGACTTTTACCAACAAGGCTGCGCGCGAGATGAAGGAGCGAATTGCTAAAGTAGTAGGAGATCGAGCCAACCGGGTTTGGGCAGGTACTTTCCACTCGATTTTTGCCAGAATATTACGGGTAGAAGCGCATCACATCGGCTATCCTTCCAACTTCACCATTTACGATACCGATGACAGCAAAAGTGTGATTGGAGCCATCGTCAAGGAGATGAACCTCAGCAAGGAAGATTATGGTATCAATGCCATTCGAAATCGGATTTCTTCTGCCAAGAGCAAATTGATTACGCCAAAACGCTATGAGGCGGACGAAACGCTAATGAGTGAAGACCGCCAAGCAAGGCGCCCGCATTTTGTCAAGGTATATGCTAAATACACTGCGCGTTGTAAACGCTCGGGGGCAATGGATTTTGACGATCTGCTGTACCGTCTTTACGAGCTAATGCAAAACTTTCCGGAGGTTCGGCAAAAATATCAAGAGCGATTTCGCTACCTGATGGTTGATGAGTTCCAGGATACCAATATGCTGCAGTATGAGATCGTCAGAAAATTCCTGGATTACCGCAAGCCAGATGGGACAGTCGACCAAAACCATGCACGCAACATCTGTGTCGTCGGTGACGATGCCCAAAGCATTTATGCATTCCGGGGCGCAACGATTGAAAACATTTTGCATTTTGAAAAGGATTTCAAGCCTTACGGTATCAAAGTGTTCAAGCTAGAGCAAAACTATCGTTCGACAGAGCACATCGTGCAAGCCGCCAATGAGTTGATTACCAATAATCGTCGCCAGATTCAAAAAAAGATTTGGTCGGACAAAGGTAGTGGCAGCAAGATTCGCGTCATCCGAGCCATGCACGATACAGAGGAAGGCAAGCGGGTGGCAGATACCATTGTCGAGCAAAAAAACCGCTCTCATTTAAGCAACAGTGAAATTGCCATTTTATATAGAACCAATGCCCAATCAAGGGTTTTTGAAGAATATTTACGTCGGCAGAATATTCCCTACCGCGTATTTGGTGGCTTGTCGTTTTATCAGCGCAAGGAAGTCAAAGACTTGATCGCCTATTTGCGGCTTGCCGTCAACAATCAAGATGAGGAGGCATTGCGTCGGGTAATCAATTATCCACGGCGAGGTATTGGGAAATCGACCATCGAGAAGTTGAGCTTGTTGGCAGATAGCAGCCAGGTAACAATGTGGGAGGCCATTCCAAATTTGGGGGTGAATTCCAGAGCCAAGAGGCTGTTGTCTAACTTTCGGACAATGATCAATGATTTTACCCAACAAGCTAAGGATGTGGATGCTTACGATGTAGCTAGGGCTATTTTCAAAAAGAGTCAGTTACAAGCAGAGTTGGTCAAAGACAATTCCATCGAAGGGATGAATCGCTTGGAAAATGTCAATTCCCTTTTGGATGGCATCAAGGAGTTTGTTGAAAATGATGAGGTGACAGATGATTCTGCCGAGCCAGATAAGTCTTTGGCGACCTACTTGCAAAACATCGCCTTGATTACAGACCTCGATCAGTCAGACGATCAAAAGGATTGTATCACATTGATGTCGGTACACGCTGCAAAGGGACTTGAATTCAAATCCGTCTTTGTAGTTGGTCTGGAAGAAAAGCTGTTCCCATCTTTCATGTCGATGGATACACCGGAGGGTTTAGACGAGGAACGTCGACTGTTTTATGTGGCCATCACCCGTGCGGAGGAATTCCTCACTTTGAGTTATGCCAATAGCCGCTACCGCTTTGGACAAATCAAATACAATCCACCCAGTCGTTTTCTGGATGAGATCGCACCCCAACATATCGACAGTGCGCATTCGGTTGGACTTAAAAGTAAAAAGGAAGTTTTTACGGGTTCAAAGGTGATTGGTAATTTTAAAACGGTGCGGAGAAACACCCCAGCTTTAGCCATTGATCCGTCTAAATTTAAGGCGAGCCCTAGCAGCCAAATACAAACCGGCATGAAAGTGCTGCACATGAAATTTGGTGAAGGCAAGGTACTCAATATCGATGGTGGAAAAGACAATCGGGTGGCGACAATCTTTTTCAAATCGGCAGGCAGCTCTGAAAAACGCATCATGTTGAAATTTGCCCGACTACAAATATTGGAGTAGCGGTATTGACAATTCTCATTGTATTTTCCAGGCATTAGCCCTATTTTAGTTGAAGCTTGATTAAAGATGAAATGCAATGAAAAGTAAAACAAACAAACCTCAGAAGTCTACATGGATTTATCTACTGATTGGACTTATTGGCCTCCTGACATTGGTCAACGTATTCGTAGAGCTGAATGGTCAATCGGTAAAGCTGACAGAGGTGGAGTTAAAAAAAATGCTTCGAGAGCGGCAAGTTGCGAGCATCACGATTGTAAACAATTGGCTTGCTGAAATTCAATTGAAAAAGAAGTCAAAAGACTACCACTTCTACGAACCGAAATCATATCAGAGGTTTGAGGCATGGGTAGCGGGAGAGCAGGCGGAACTTCCTGTAGCTCAAAGGGTATCCATCCAAAAGGAAAACAGACTCAACATCCTCCCTGTAATCTTATCTTGGGTTATTCCCATCGTAGTCATCCTAGTGCTGATTATCTTACTTTTGGTTTATCGGAAAAGGCTATTTCCTGCCAAAATATCTTGAACTGCCCTTGATGCTCGGCCATCTGTATGTCGATGGTAGTGGAAGACTTTCAGTGCCAACTGGCTATCCCAAAACTTTGTATCTTGCCTTTATGGATCACCGCCGCAACAGCCGCTTGATTAGAGAAAAAGCTTATGAGCTCGGCTTTGAATTCGTCGGCATGGCCAAGGCCGAGCAGATGACGGAGGAGGCCCGGCGTTTGGAGGCTTGGTTGGAGCAGGGCATGCACGGCAAGATGGCTTATATGGAGAACCATTTTGACAAGCGGATTGATCCGACCAAATTGGTGCCTGGTGCCAAGTCGGTCATCAGCCTGATGTATAACTACTATCCGGAGCAAACGCCTTCCGATGCGGAAGCGCCCAAGCTCGCGCGATATGCTTATGGCAAAGACTACCACTTTGTCCTCAAGCACAAGCTTAAAGAACTCATTCAGTATATCGAATTGGAGATTGGTGCGGTGGAAGGTCGCTGCTTTGTGGATTCAGCGCCCGTCTTGGAGCGCGACTGGGCCAAGCGAGCTGGCGTCGGCTGGATCGGCAAAAATACCTTACTGATTCACCCAAAGGCGGGCTCTTACTTTTTTCTGGCTGAGCTAATCATCGACCTAGAATTGGTATACGACCAGCCGATGAAAGACTATTGTGGGCGCTGCCGCAGGTGCATAGATGCTTGTCCAACCGATGCGATTTCAAATGAGGGATATATCCTGGACGGAAGCAAGTGTATTTCTTATTTTACCATAGAGCTGAAAGATGAGATACCACAATCCTACAAAGGCAAATTTGAAAACTGGATGTTTGGCTGCGATATTTGTCAGGAAGTATGCCCTTGGAATCGTTTCTCCAAAGCACATCGTGAACCGGCTTTCGAGCCACATCCGGATTTATTAGAGATGCAAAAGGGAGAATGGGAAGAATTGACGGAGGAGGTTTTTCGAAAGCTGTTCCGCAAGTCTGCTGTCAAGCGAACCAAATACAAGGGATTGATGCGAAATTTGGCATTTTTAGAAGAAGAGGAAGGGGAGAAAAAGAGGTGATTTTGCTTTATTAGGCGTTTTCGTAATCATAAGTTGGAAGAACGTTGACATCTCCCCAGAAGTGTGCAATGTTCTGAATGACTTTTTCATAATCAGACTGATCCAAAGGTTTGTGGACATAGGCATTGGCGCCATACTCATAGCAGCTCAGAATATCCTCTTTGTTTTTGCTGGTAGAAAAGACGATGATGGGCAGTTTCTTGTAATGTTGATCGGTGTAGAAAGACTTCAGAATGTCCAGGGTAGAGGGTTGACCGTGGAGGTTTAAGCTGATCAAAACAAGTGCAACATTACCTAAAGGATTTTGGCGAACATAATTTGTTAGGGATTCTCCATCCCTCAAGTGGATGACTTCCAATGGTAGTGGTACTGCTTTGAAGACCTGCGTTGCCAAGGCCACATCTGCAGAATTATTGTCTACCAGGATTACTTTTCTCTGTATCATCATAATATCGGATTCTCCAATTAAACAGCCCCCGCCATTATATTATAAATTCAAGTTGCAGTTTCCACCCAATGAGTTGGATCGGTAAATTATCAGGAAAACTTGAACTCGACTGTTTGCTGTGAAATTGTAGCTTTTACAGACTTTGAGCAGCCAAGAATTCTCCTGAAATCCTTTCACTCATTGCAACTTGAGAGGTATAAAGATAGATTCAATCTTTCACATACATCAATTATCAAGCCATAAGCTCCTTGTTATTGTCTGAACTAGGGGTGATATTCGACTCATTCACAATATATAACGGTCGATTTCGAATATTGTGATTCATACGGCTGAGGTATTCTCCAATAATGCCAATAGCAATCATTTGAATGCCACCGATAAACAGTACACTCAGGATCAGAGAGGTCCAACCTGGTTCATAATCCCGAAGGATGAAACGAGCGTAAAAGGCATAGATCGTAACGACAAAGGCAAAGGCCGAGACGATGATTCCAAAGTAGGTGACAATTTTGAGCGGAAGGTCGGAATAAGCAGTGATCCCGTCGAGTGCAAACTGGATCATTTTCCGATAGGTGTAACCCGTTTCTCCTCCATGTCGTTCCTGTCTCTCGTACTCGACATAGGTTTGTCGAAAGCCGATCCACGAAATTTGTCCACGGAGATATTTGTTCTTTTCGGGCATTTTTCGGAGAATCTCCACAATCTTTCGATCGATCATCCGGAAGTCTCCTGTATCCACTGGAATCGAAATAGAGGTGATTTTGGAAAGAATCCGGTAAAAAGTTCGGGCGGTCCAAAGCTTCAACCAACTTTCGCCTTTGCGGGTTTTTCGCTTCGCATAAACCACTTCAAATCCCTCTTTCATTTTGCGGTACATATCGGCAATCAGCTCCGGAGGGTCCTGCAAGTCGGCATCGATGATGACCACCGCCTGGCCACTGGTATAGTCTAGACCAGCCGTTACAGCGATCTGATGGCCGAAGTTGCGGCTGAAATCCAGGAACTTGACGGCAGGGTCCTTTTGCGACAGCGCTTTGATGAGCTGGATGGAGCGATCAGAGCTGCCATCGTTGACAAAGAGGAGTTCATACTGGCTTGTCAAATCCTTGAGAATACCAGAAAGTCTTTGGTACAACAGATCGATGTTGGCCTCCTCGTTGTAGACTGGTATGACTACAGAAATATCCATGCTTGTACCAAGAGTTAAGGTTCGGTTCAAAATCGAAGCTAAAATTACAGAAAGGGAGCCGGATTTCCTGCTTTAAATTTTAAAATTGCAGCTTTGAGGGCCGCCTGCTTTAGTATATTTGTCAAAAAAATAGACCTATGGCTAGACATAATCAGCTATTCTTGTCCCGTTTGACGATGTTCTTTAGTTTCTTTTGCTTGCTTTTTTGTGCCTGCTCTTCGGGTGAAAAAGACTCCCAAAAGTCAAGCCCGACGACAACAGTCGGCGAGCAGCAGGCAAAGGCAGAGCAGCCTTCGAGTCTGAAGAATATCTTGTTTTACGGCAACAGCCTGACAGCCGCCTATGGTCTAGACCCTTCCGAGGGCTATGTTGCACTCATCCAACAAAAGCTGGAAGCAGAGGGTTTGTCGTATCGCACGATCAATGCAGGAGTCAGTGGTGAGACGACGGCTGGAGGCAACAACCGCATCGATTGGGTACTGGACCAACAAAAGCTAGACATCTTCTTCTTAGAATTGGGTGGTAATGATGGTCTGAGAGGTATTGATCCCAAAGCCTCGTTCCAAAATCTATCTGCCATCATCGACAAAGTGAAGAAGAAATATCCGGCATGCCGCATTGTTTTGGCTGGCATGGAGGCACCTCCCAATATGGGTGATACTTACACGAGTGCTTTCCGTAATATGTACAAAAAATTGGCAATGGCCTATGATTTGGAACTCATGCCATTTTTTCTGCAAGATGTCGGCGGTGTAGCCTCGCTCAATCAGGAAGATGGTATCCACCCAACGGCGGAAGGCAATAAAATAATTGCCGAGAATGTTTGGGCCATTCTAAAACCTCTCTTGGTATGAACAACTTTAGCAGATACGTTGCCATTGGATTTGTGCTTTTGGTTGTTGGGGTGGTTTTTTATTACTTCAGTAGCATTGTCGCCTATGTACTGATTGCCTGGGTATTGTCTTTGATCGGCCAGCCATTGATGCGGTTGTTCCAAAAGGAGATCAAAATGGGTAAATTTCGTTGGAGGATGGGACCCAATCTGGCCTCTGTATTGACCTTGGTTTGTTTCTTTGTATTGACTTTTTTGTTGTTTTATATGTTCGTCCCTCTGGTCATTGAGCAGGCGCGCAACCTGGCTACTGTGGACTATACTGCCATTGCGAATGCTTTGCAGGAACCACTGGGTCAGATCAATGAGCGGTTGATTGAATGGGGGCTGACCAGTGCCAATCAATCAGCGGAGGCACAGCTGCAGGAAGCGCTGCAGGGACGCTTTGAGCCTTCTATGATCGGCAACTTTTTTGGGTCTATAGTCGGAGCGGCCGGTAATTTGATCTTTGCCATTTTTTCAATTGTCTTCATCACTTTTTTCTTCCTCAAGGAACAAGGCTTGTTTGTCAATTTCCTGGTAGCGATTGCGCCCAACCGGTATGAGGATCGGATTCGTCATGGGTTGAAAAGTATTACCAGCTTGCTGACGCGCTATTTTGGAGGGATTTTACTGCAGAGTACGGTTATTACGATATTCGTATCCGTCTTGCTGGGCTTGCTGGGCATCAAAAATGCGCTATTGATCGGTTTTTTTGCAGGTGTCATCAATGTCATTCCTTACCTCGGGCCGCTGATTGGAGCTGCCTTTGGCATCTTCATCACGATTTCTTCGAATTTGGACCTCGACTTTTACAACGAGATGCTGCCTCTCCTTTTGCGGGTTGTTTTAGTCTTTGGTGCGATGCAAATGTTGGACAACTTTGTGCTTCAGCCCTTTATTTTTTCCAACAGCGTTTTGGCACATCCGCTGGAAATATTCATCATCGTACTGGTTGGGGCGCAGTTGGATGGCATTGTGGGGATGGTTTTGGCGATTCCGGTGTATACTGTTTTGCGGGTTATTGCTCGGGTGTTTCTCAGCGAGTTTCAGGTGGTGCAGAAGTTGACGGGGGGGATTGGGGATATATAGTGGTGAATGGGTGAACAGGTGAGCGGTGATTGGGTGATTGGGTGAGGGGTGATTGGGTGATTTTGTGATTTTTTGAGTGGTGATTTCGGTGGGGGCGCTTGTGATTTTGGGAGATGTAGCAAGAGGCGGATGGTTTTTAGGTTGCTCTTTACTTCATCTCCCAAAATGGTTTGCTTATTTTAGTTATCCTGTTTGGCGAAAACCTTTTTTAGGAGGTCGGTGGTTCTTTTGGAGACATCGCTGCGGATGGCAATCTCTTCCTTTTCGACCATTCCGAACAAGCCTTTTAAAGCTTCTTGGGTAACGTAATCGTCTAGCTCTGGGTTAAGTTTTTTGACGAAGGGGATTTTGTTGTATTTGTTGACGGCATCTCGCCAGTATTTGGTGGCGTTGACTCGGTCGAGGGAGTTGACGATTTTTGGGCGGAAGGCGTTGTAAAGTGGATCATTGGTTGTGCGGTGCAAGTAGGAGGTGGCAGCTGTTTGCTCTCCCATGAGAATGCCCATAGCGTCGTTGAAAGTCATTTGTTTGATGGCATTGACGAAAATGGGTTTGGCGGATTTGGCGGCATCTTCGGCACCTCGGTTGAGGAGTTTGAGCATTTCGTTTTCTACCTGTGAGAAGCCGGGAATTTTTTTGAGCTTATCGGTCACTTCGCGGACTTCGGCGGGCAGAAGAATTTTGTATTGGCTTTTGAAATATCCATCGACGGAGGACAGGCGGTCGGACCCTTTGCCGATGCCGATTTCTAGGGCTTGTTTGAGGCCGTTAGCGACTTCAGCGGTAGTGAGTGGGGTATTGCCGTTGAGGACATCGCCGGCGATATTTTGCAATTCGCCACAGGCGGTGATTTGAAAAACAAGGCAGAGGAAAAGGATTCTACGGAGCATAAGAATTTATTTTGTGAACAAACAAGAATATGGTTGAGACGCAGTATCGTCATAGTGGTAACGAATGCTTTTTTTCAAAAGGTGTTACGAAAATGGTAAAGTTTAGGTTCTGTTTGCTGGTGGCTTATGTATCGTAGAAGTCCAAACAATTGTTGCAGAGGCAACCTTGATAGCGTTGTGTGAGCATTTGCCGGGTTCCGGGATGCATCTGTCGTTCGCGGCACCAGCAGTTGTCATCGCCATAACAAATGAAGGGGCTTCCACATCTTGGGCAGCTATTCACAAAGGAGTCTTCCAATTCGATGGCGGCGCTGCCCATTAGCTCGCCGGGTATGGGCGTTTCTTTGGTGATGCGGATTTTTACCTCTTGAATGCTACTGAATTGTCTTTTGAGGCGACTGATGATTTGGAAGCCCAATTTTTCGATGAGCTTGACGGGTTGGCGCATGCTTGCCTTGCAGATCAGAAATACCGTTTCGTAGTTGATGGTTTCTGCCAATTCGTCGCTGTCAGCAGCTTGGTCTAGGCTGGTTTGGATGTCGATGTCTACCACGAAATTGTTTCCTGTCAGTTGCTCTTCAGGATAGACGCCGTGGTAGGCGAAAAAGCGCATATTTTTCAAGGAGATCAGGCCCATAAGGGATAAAAAGGTTTGATGATTGCGCCTTGCGCTGGTAATTTAATAATCGGTCGCTGTTGTAAAGGACCAAAAATTTGGTGCATTGGGGGTTCAGTAATTGCTGAAATCGAGCCCAAAATTAAGCTTTTTTGCCTGATTGGGGGCTTGCAGTGCTGACAAAAGTCATACTTGCGTTACATCTGCTTTGTGAAATGGCAACATTTGAGGAGATTCCGTATTTTTGCTAAAATTATACCTAACCTCATTTGAAACTCTGATGAGAAATTTAGAGTAAAAACAATCAAATTATTCTGCACATGCAATCTAATGGCACAAACAACGGTACATTGGTACACGAAAAAAGAGCGAGAGAAGACCGATTCAAAGGGCATGATTACTACAATATCGACGAATTACTGAGCGACGATCATCTGTTGGCGCGGGATTCTGTTCGATCCTGGGTCAAGCAGGAAGTCAGCCCGATCATTGAATCCTATGCTGATAAGTCAGACTGTCCAACCCATTTGTTCAAGGGATTGGCGGAAATTGGTGCTTATGGTCCGAGTTTACCAGCAGAATATGGCTGCGGTGGTATGGACGAAATTGCCTACGGTATCATCATGCAAGAATTGGAGCGCGGTGATTCCGGTATCCGTTCGATGGCATCCGTACAGGGTTCCTTGGTCATGTACCCGATTTATAAATTTGGTACGGAGGAGCAACGTCGCAAGTACCTACCGAAATTGGCAAACGGTGAACTCATCGGTTGTTTTGGATTGACAGAGCCCGATCATGGTTCCAACCCTGGTGGTATGACAACACATTTTCGCGACGATGGGGATGCCTACGTTTTGAATGGTGCGAAGATGTGGATTACGAACTCACCGGTAGCTGACATTGCTGTGGTTTGGGCCAAGGATGAAAGCGGAAAGATTCGGGGTTTGATTGTCGAGAGAGGCATGAAAGGATTTTCGGCTCCAGAGATTCACGGTAAGTGGTCCTTGAGAGCTTCCATAACTGGTGAGCTGGTCTTTGAGGACGTCCGTGTACCCAAAGAAAATTTACTGCCAAACGTCGCTGGTTTGAAGGGGCCTTTGAGCTGCTTGTCGAAAGCTCGTTATGGTATTGCTTGGGGCGCTATTGGCGCGGCGATGGACTGCTACGATTCTGCTTTGCGCTATTCTTTGGAGAGGGAGCAATTTGGTCGTCCGATTGCAGGCTTTCAGCTTACCCAGAAGAAGCTGGCCGAAATGATAACAGAGATCACCAAAGCACAGCTGCTGGCTTGGCGCCTCGGAACACTTGCCAATGTAGGCAAAGCCACTCCTGCTCAAATTTCAATGGCCAAGCGCAACAATGTTCACATGGCCCTGGAAGTTGCTCGCGAAGCTCGTCAGATACACGGGGGCATGGGCATCACCAACGAATACTCTGTCATGCGTCACATGATGAACTTAGAAACAGTTTTGACTTACGAAGGCACACACGACATCCACTTGCTGATCACGGGTATGGATGTGACCGGGTTGAATGCTTTCAAATAAACAAGCCGGATCGTAGCTAGCTTACCGAAGGTCGGCCAATTTGGGCAGGCTATCGGGCTGTGTTCGTTAACGATTTCTTAAACTATTGCTGACTTATAATTTTGGGGGAATTTTCCCTATTATTACGATATACAACTATTGCCTTTTCGGAAGCGTTTAGTAGATACACCTGTTGTATTACTTGTTTTTTAGTGGAAAGGGAGGAAAAAAATAAGCATACCAAAAGCAATATTTGATCACATGAATTATAGGCTTTATACACTCCTACTGATAGCTCTTTTGATGAGCTTCTCTCCTGTTCAAGCCCAGGAAGAAATCATTAATTTGTCCAATCCCTCATTTGAAGACTATCCGCGGGTTGGTGCCAAACTAGGGCGGCCGCACAGAGGTTGGTTTGACTGCGGTAAGGCCAGCGAGTCGGTTCCCGATGTTCAGCCCAGCCCCGATCCCGATAATCTGTTTTTTGGCGTTAGCACTCCTGCCTACGAGGGAAGTACTTACCTAGGGATGGTTGTGAGAGACAATGATACTTGGGAGGGTTTATCCCAGCGACTGAGAGCTCCCTTGGAAGCTGACAAGTGTTATACCTTCAGTCTGTATTTGGCCAAGTCGAGGTCCTATTTAAGCCCGGCACGTGCGGCTGGAAATGGTATGACCAATCACGACAAATCGGTGAAAATCAGAATATGGGGTGGACCGAGTTATTGCGCTAAGGCAGAATTGCTTGACGAGACCCAGTTGATTACCCACCAAGAATGGCGCGAATACACTTTCCGCTTTGAACCAAAGGAAACCATGCGGTTCATTTTGATCGAGGCATTTTACAAGACGCCATCTTTGCTTCCTTACAACGGTAATGTCCTGGTGGACAATGCTTCCCCGATCCGGGTTATTTCCTGTGGTGATGATCCGACACCGATTGTGAAGATCATCAATCCAGCTCGGGAAAAAACCAATGTCAAAGAGGAGGCATTCACGATGCTGGCAAGTGTTAAGCATGTCGACAAAAAGCAAGACATCAAGGTGTTGGTCAATCGAAAGCCCGTGAATTTCCGCTACAACTCCCGCAAGAAGCAAGTTTCCGCTTATCTTGGATTGCTAAAGGGGGTCAACCGAATAGAGGTACGTGCGCGCAATAAAGCTGGTGATGGAAAGGATGATGTGTCTATTATGTATGAATATTCCAATCCCATCGATACAGAGCCGTTGGCCTCTGTGGACGATCCGCCGACGACTCCACCCAGTAACTCAAAGCTTCAGGGAAGCGATAAACCTTTTGTGCTCTTGCCAGATTTGCAGGATGTTTCTAAGATGCGAAAAGGACAGCAAATTCGATTGGATAAATTGTACTTTTCCGTTGACTCGGCTGTGATTAAGAAAGAGGCATTGCCCATGTTGGAGGAGGTCTATCGATTCTTAGAGAAAAATCCATCGGTTGTTGTTGAGATCGGCGGGCATACCAATAACCGTTGTGATGCTGTTTTTTGTAACGAACTATCAAAGGCAAGGGCAAAGGCTGTGGCGGATTTCTTGGCTGGAAAAGGCATTTCTGTGTCGAGAATGCGGCATAGGGGCTATGGCAAAAGTAAGCCCGTTGCTACGAATGCAACTCCTACGGGCCGACAAAGTAATCAGCGAGTGGAGCTGAAGATTTTGAGCTTTAATGGCTAGCTGGGCATGTTTCATGGCAGCTTTGACCTTGGGACTTGCCTGATCTCCTGTTTAACAAATTACGAATGAATGAAACTCTGCTCGGCTATCAAACGGCACATTTCGATGTAGCTGAGCCAGCTTTGATCAAAAGGCAGTTGTTGCAGTGGTCCACCGGATTTGACTGTTGCTGCTATCTGGACAATAATACCTACTCCTTTTACCCATACCATAGCGGTGAGTGTTTGCTGGCTGTCGGGATCGATCGGCAAATCATCCGCTGGCCAGCGGATTGTCAGCCAGGACAAGATGCATTTGATGCACTGAAGAAGCTGTCGGTAGAATGCGGCGATTGGATATTTGGAGGCTTTTCTTACGATCTGAAAAACGACATCGAGCAGCTCAGCTCTGCAAATTTTGATGGCTTGGGTTTCCCCGATTATCATTTCTTTGTGCCTCGCTATGTGTTCGAACTCAAGCTAGGTAAGCTGTACATCCACAGCAAGTCAGAAGACCCTGAAATAATTTTTTCGCAGATTTGTCAACAAAAGCTTAGCATACAAAATGCGGTGCCAAGCGGGTTGGCGCTTTCTCCTCGAATGACTAAGCAGCAATATTTGGAAGCTGTTTCAGCCATCCGAGAAGACATCATCGAAGGGGTCATTTACGAGATGAATTTCTGCCAGGAATTTTACGCACAAAACTGCGCTATTGACCCTCTGCCCCTTTTTCAATCGCTCAACGAAATGGCTAAGGCTCCTTTTTCAGCCTATTACAAGCTAGGCGAGCAATATTTGCTTTGCGCAAGCCCGGAGCGTTTTTTGAAAAAAGAAGGGCGCAAATTGATCTCACAACCCATAAAGGGAACCATAAAAAGGGGAGCCTCCAATGCTGAGGACCAAGTACTCCGCCAGCAATTATCGGAAAGTCAAAAAGATCAGGCGGAGAATGTAATGATTGTCGATTTGGTTCGCAACGACCTGGCCCGTTCCTGCTTTCCAGGCTCTGTTAAAGTAGAAGAACTATTTGGGATATACTCCTTTGAGCAAGTTCATCAAATGATTTCGACTGTAGTTGGGGAATTGCGTCCAGAGGTCCATTTTGTAGATGCCATTCGGAATGCTTTTCCAATGGGGTCGATGACTGGGGCTCCAAAAGTGATGAGTATGAAGTTGATCGAGCAATACGAGAGTACTCGTCGAGCTTGGTATTCTGGTGCAGTGGGGTATATCCGTCCTAATGGCGACTTTGACTTTAATGTTGTCATCCGTAGCCTTTTATACAATGCGGCCCGTTCCTACCTTTCGTTGCAACTTGGGGGAGCTATTGTCTTTGATTCAGTCCCCGAATTGGAGTATGAAGAATGCTTGCTCAAGGCCAAAGCCATGCAACAGTTGGGGATACGGCTTGATTCTTGCAGTTGAAAATTGTATTTTTGCCCGTCTTCCGTCAGATAATCAGCCTTTTATGCAGATAAAAAAACTACTATCTTACCTAGAAGAGATTGCACCGCCCTCCCTGCAGGAGTCTTATGACAATGCAGGCTTGATCGTTGGGGATCCCAAGGTTGACATAGAGGGGGTCTTAATTTGCCTGGACTCTACGGAGGCTGTTATCGATGAAGCGATTCAGCTGGGATGTAACTTGGTCATTGCACATCATCCGATCGTGTTTAAGGGGCTGAAGCGTTTGAATGGAAAAAATTATGTTGAGCGAACTGTGATGAAGGCCATCAAAAATGATATTGCGATCTATGCCATTCATACCAACCTCGATAATGTGTATTACAAAGGTGTAAATTCGGCCATAGCAGAGCAATTGGGCTTGGTAGATACGCAGATTTTAGCGCCTAAAGGGAGAGCAAAAAAGCTCATTACATTTGTAGCGCCTGACCAAATGGAGCCTTTGCGAAAAGCCTTATTGGATGCTGGTGCGGGTGCTGTATCCGGTTTTCGCGATTTGACTTATGCCTCTCTTGGCGTAGGAACCCGTGATGGCAGCGGTGGTGCGCAGGTAAAGTTAGAGGTCGTGTATGCAGCTCATCAAGAGCGGTCGTTGGTATCTGCGCTTTTGAAGGCCCATCCAGAAGCGCACGTACCTTACGACATCATTGCAACGGAGAATAAGGTAATGGAAATCGGTTCTGGCATGATTGGAAAGTTGGAAGAGCCGATGAATGAAAAAGACTTTCTGGCGCATTTGAAATCAGTCATGGGGGCCGGTTGTGTTCGCTACACTCGGCTGCGGCGCCGGAAGGTTCGAAAGGTCGCTGTGTGCGGCGGATCGGGTGGTTTTTTGTTGCAAACAGCTATCGCTCGTGGTGCCGATATTTTTGTAACAGCCGACTACAAATACCACGAGTTTTTTGACGCCGATGGACGTATTGTTATTGCAGATATAGGACACTATGAAAGTGAGCAATTTACGATACAATTATTGCATGAGATAATAAGCAATAAATTTAGTATCTTTGCAGCCCATTGCACGAAAGTCAATACCAACCCTGTGTATTATTTATAAGAAATCAAATATCCTTTATTTATTATGGCTAAGGACATGACAGTATCTGAAAGGCTCAAGCAGCTTTATGAATTACAACTAATCGACTCGGAAATTGACCAAATCGAGGTTTTGAAGGGGGAGTTGCCGATCGAAGTACGCGATTTGGAGGATGAAATTGTTGGTCTTGAAACTCGGATTGGACGTTTGGGAGATAATGTCAAAGGTATAGAGGATGAGGTTGCGAGACACAATTCGAACATCAAGGAATCGGAAATGCTCATCGAGCGTTACGAGCGACAGATGGATAATGTCAAGAACAATCGGGAATACGATGCGCTTTCAAAAGAATTGGAGCTCCAACGCTTAGAAATCCAACTTTCTGAAAAGAAGATCAGAGAGTCGCAGGGATTGATTGTCAACAAGCAGGAAACGCTTGATGCGGCGCTGGGGCGTTTGGATAATAAAAAGAAAGACCTAGATACGAAGAAAGTAGAGTTGGAGCAGATCATCGTGAAGACGGAAAAGGAAGAGGATCGGCTCCGCAAAAAGTCTGAAAAGGCTAGAAAGAATATTGAAACTCGACTGTTGAAGTCTTACGATAAGATTCGCAATGCTTATCGCAATGGTTTGGCGGTTGTGACTGTGTCGAGAGATTCTTGTGGCGGATGCTTCAATAAGATTCCACCGCAGGTACAGTTGGAGATCAAAATGCACAAGAAAATCATTGCTTGCGAGCACTGTGGCCGGGTGTTGGTGGATGACATCATCATGGGTGTAAAAGATCCGCAGGAAGAGACAACGGCTTAATGCATTTTAGATGAATAATTGATGTTTTATGGGAAATCCCGAATTTTCAGAAATGAAGGTTCGGGATTTTTCGTTTTGTTGGGAGTGGATAGGAGGTTGTGTGTATGAAGTGAGGTTTTGAGGCTTGATTGTCTTGTTGTTTGGGAGGGAGGTATAATTTGGGGCTGTGGGTGGGTCCCACCCTCTAGGCGAGCCCTGGAAGCTCACCCCTTCGGCAAGCTCTGAACGTGCAAAGCTTTGCCAACCCAAACCTGAACCAAACGGTTCGAAAGGGAGTGTAAAAGGTCATGGATTACCGCTGCGCGCGCACGAAATCTTTCCTTTTTTACTATAATAGGACACGGCACCCCCCGAAATTCCATAAAAAAATTTTACATTTTTTTATTCGTTAAGCATATAAATTTGGTTGTCAGTAGCTTATGGCGATAAAAAAAATCACTGTCAGATATCGTAATTATTTTAAAGTGTGGGTGTTTTGGGGCTCTCGCTTTAGTGTATTACTTTGTTTGCTTTGTTGTCAATTCAAGGCAACGGCCTCTTATTTTGAGTTTACGCCGGAGGCACGGCAGGCTTATCGTCAAGCTGTTGAGTTGCGATTTGTGGAGGCACGGAGTTCACTGGCCCGCCTGAAGCAAACCCAAGCAGAGAATCTTATCATATACCATATCGAAAACTATATTGACTTTTTTACCATTTTTCTAGATGAAAATGAAGAGGAGTTTCGCAGCTTGGAGGACAACAAGGATCGGCGGTTGGCCATCATCGAGAAGGGGGATCGCGATTCTCCCTATTATTTGTATACCCAGGCGGAGATAAAACTGCAGTGGGCGCTTAGTCGACTCAAGTTTGAGGAATATGTTACGGCCTTTATGGAGGTGCGTTCGGCTTATAAGATGTTGATCCGCAATCAACGCCGTTTTCCTGATTTTGTGGCCAATAAGAAGAGCTTGGGCATTTTGCATGCATTGGTTGGAACCATCCCGGATAGCTATCGGTGGGGAGTCAAGTTGCTAGGAGGAATGGATGGTAGCATTGGGCAAGGGCGAAAAGAAATCGAAGAGGTACTTTCCTATGCAGATCGCAACGAGTTTATTTTCGAAGAAGAAACACGGGTTTTATACGCTCTGTTGATGTTGCATTTAGAAAACCAACAGGAAGCGGCCTGGGAGATTGTCAACAGCGCCAAGCTCAACCCAGAAGCCAATCCATTGGCGGCCTTTGTACTGGCCAATGTTGCGATGCATTCTGGCCGCAACCAGGAGGCCATCCGTTTGTTAGAGCGCAGTCCAAAGGGGAGGGCTTACCATCCTTTTCCCTATTTGGATTACATGTTGGGGTTAACCAAATTGTATGAACTGGATGCAACGGCTGAGTTACACTTCAAACAGTATTTAAAGGCATTTAGAGGGCGCAATTACATCAAAGAATCTTATCAAAAGCTGGCTTGGCTGTATTTGATCCAAGGAAAGGAGGCGGAATATCGAAGATACATCAAACAATGCCTAACCAAAGGAGCAGCGGTCATTGGGGGGGATAAGCAGGCACTGAAGGAGGCAGAGTCGGAGGAAATGCCACATCCGGACTTGCTTCGTGCCAGATTGCTTTTTGATGGTGGAAATTATCGCAGGGCCTACGATCTGTTGATTCAAAGGCAGTCTAGCGATTTTGCTGCCATCCGTCATCAATTGGAATATACGTATCGGCTTGGGCGCATTTCACATCGACTGGGCCGAAGTACGGAGGCCATCAATTTTTATAAGCAGACCCTTCAAAATGGCCGTGAGAATAAATTGTATTTTGCTTGCAATGCTGCCCTTCAAATGGGATTGGTCTATGAATCCAAAAGCGAATTGGTTAAAGCTCGGCAAGCTTATCAGGCATGCCTTTCTATGCGGCCGCGAGAATATCAAAATAGTTTGCATCAAAAGGCAAAGGCTGGCCTCAACCGTCTGAAAGATAAAAGCTGAGGGGCAGACATTCCCAAGTCATTCCTATTCTGCCTTTTGCAATTGATTTGTGAGCAATTGTAATTTCGTTATTGGATATTTTAAATTTTATCTACAGAATTTCCTATATTTAGTATTATTATCTTTCCCGGACACTTCCTTTCTACACTAACCAAACAGGTATTTTTTCACTTCTAAAACCACTTAGCATGAGAACTGCGTTCTTATGGTTTACGTTAGCTGTATTATCAATGCTTCCGACAACCGCCATTTTTTCTCAAACAGTCAGTCCTTACATCCATGTTGATCAATTTGGCTACTGGCCCTCTGCTACGAAGGTAGCGGTGCTGAGCGATCCACAGCAGGGGTACAATGCATCTGATTCCTACACACCTTCTGCACAACTGCAGTTGAGGGATGCTCTTTCGGATAATGTTGTTTTTTCCGCTGCGCCTGTCAGCTGGGGTGGAGGAGCTACCCATACACAGTCGGGGGATCGCGGCTATTGGTTTGACTTTTCATCTGTGACCATACCCGGTAGTTACTACGTTTATGATCCGGGTAACAATGAGCGTTCTGCTGTTTTTGAGATCGATGGTGCGGTCTATGACATACCGATGCAAGCTGCTTTCAAAATGTTTTACTATAACCGTTGCGGTATGGCGAAAACGACCCCTTATGCAGAATCGAATTGGACGGATGGCAACTCTTTTTTGCAGGACGCCAACTGCCGATATATAGAAGCTCCCAACGATGCTTCTCTTGAAAAAGACTTGAGTGGAGGGTGGTTTGACGCAGGGGACTATAATAAGTACGTGACTTTTACTGTCACGGTGATTCACAATTTATTGTGGGCGTATCAGGAGAATGCCAGCATTTTTGGCGACAACTGGAATATTCCGGAATCGGGCAATGGCATTCCTGACATTTTGGATGAGGTCAAGTGGGAATTGGACTGGTTGATGAAGATGAATAATCCAGATGGTTCGACCCATATTAAAATGGGTAGTCGAAATTATTCGGAGAATGTTTCTACGCCTCCAAGTGCAAATACGGATCAGCGGTATTATGGTCCAACCTGTAGCGCAGCCTCCATTGCTGTTGCAGGGATGTTTGCACATGCAGCTCAAGTATTTGGACAATTTTCTGCCTTTTCTGCTTATGCCAATGAGTTGGAAACGCGTGCCATTGCAAGTTGGAATTATGTAGTACCACTTTTAAATTCTGGTAGTTTGGATTTGGTTTGCGATGATGGCAGTATCGTTGCAGGAGATGCTGACTGGACGACTGAAAAGCAGCAAACGGAGGCAGTGGTGGCTGCTATTCATTTGTATGAACTAACGGGCGGCTCTACTTACAACAGTTACATCGTAAATAATGCAAGTACCACAGAGCCTTTGAGTACGGGCTTTTGGGGTGTTTCGAATATTCCCTTGGTTGATGCACTTATGCTTTACACAACCCTTCCAGGTGGCGATAACACTTTGCAAAACAACATTCGGTCGTCGTTCACAACGGCGGTTAACAACAACTGGAATGGCTTCTTTGGTTTTAGCAATGCAGATTTATACCGGGCCTTCATGCCGGATTGGTCGTACCATTGGGGAAGCACACAACCCAAGTCGGAATACGGTATTTTGAACCAGATTGTGGCGAAGTACAATATTTCACCTGCCAACAACATCAGCTATGACCTCAAAGCGATGGAACAGGTGCATTCCTTTTTTGGGGTAAACCCGATGGGGATGGTTTTTTTGAGCAATATGTATGGTAAAGGAGGCGATCGCTGTGTCAATGAAATCTACCACACGTGGTTTGCAGATGGTTCGGACTGGGACAATGCATTGACATCGCGCTTTGGACCTGCTCCTGGATTTATGACAGGAGGGCCAAACGCCAATTTTACGCAAAGCATTACGCCTCCTTCCAATCAACCCCTGCAAAAGAGTTATCTGGAATTCAACGACAATCGAAATTCTTGGGAAATCACTGAGCCAGCCATTTATTATCAAGCAGCCTTTGTTCGGCTATTGGCCCACTTCATAGATCCAAACAGCATTCCATTGCCCGTAGAATTAACTTCCTTTGATGCCACTTTGGAGGCATCTGATAAGGTGCGATTGGACTGGACAACAGCCATGGAGCAGGATAATGCCCATTTTGAGATTGAGCGGAGTACCGATGGAAAGACCTTCAAATTTTTGGATCGAGTCGAAAGTCGGAGCAATTCAAATGCTGCTGCTCACTATATCCAATACGATGAGGCACCCATGAAGGGCTTGTCTTACTACCGACTTAAGCAGGTGGATAAAGATGGTAGTACGCAGTATTCCATTATTCGAAGCGTTCTGAATGCAAAGGGAATTGAGGTAGTGGTGAATCCCAATCCAGCGTCGGAATACTTGCGCCTAGGCATTCGTGCAGAGGAGAATGTTCGTATTGAGGCTAGACTTTTTGGAATGAACGGTCGATTGCTTCGAGCTGTTGCGCCGGCGGCACTTCAATCTGGCCAAACACAAACGACTTTGATGGACTTGGTAGGAATAGCGCCAGGGCCGGTACTGTTGCAAATCCGTACAGAAACCGGTCGTTTGTTGTGGATAGAAAAAATAGTGGTGAAATAGCTATGACAGTTAGCTTGACAAAAAAAGCCGCTGATTCAACGAATCAACGGCTTTTTTTACGATTACGAGTATACTACAAAACTACTGTAGCTCTACGTAAAAGTGCAGCTCCGAGTTGGGTGGAATCGTCGGGGGGCTTCCTCTTTCGCCATAGCCTAGGTCGGCCGGAACAAAGAGAGATGCTTTTGTGCCGTGCTTAAATAGGGCAAAACCTTCGTCCCATCCTCGGATGACCTGTCCACCACCCAGAGGGAATTGGAAAGGGGATCCTCTGGAAAAGGAATCATCGAAGCGCTTACCATCGAGCAGTGAGCCATAGTAGTGAGCACTGATGCGTTCACCGTTGGCTGTCGGCTCACCAGTACCTTCTTCGTGGATCAAGTATTTCAAGCCACTAGCAGTTGTTTGGATTTTATCGCCCAACTTATTGCTGTTATAATCGGCCAGCGTAGTTTTGATGAGGCTCTCAACTTCTGGCAAGCGAGCTTTTGTGATTTCGGCAGCAGCAGCTTGCTCCGCCTGTTCTGCTGCGATGTCAGCCTGATATTCCTCCTCCGATTTGATAGACTCAAGCACAATATCGATGTGCATGAAATCATATTTCTTGAGGTTGGGAGGAATGTTTGGAATAGAGTCCAAATCGACAGAAACGGTCAGACTATCACCCACAGACATCAAGGACAAACCCTCGATCAGGGGGTTGGGCTGCGCACCAATCTGATCAGCAGGTGGCAACTTCAGTTTTGGTTTTTGGTTAATGGCCCGGCTGCCATCCATGACGGAATCGTCGAGGCGTCGGGTGTAGTGAAAATAGGCATACTGGCCTTCAGAAATGACGGGGCCATCATTGTCTACGACAAATTTATAGGGATAGCCGCTTTGGGTCTTCGTTGTGGGGATGGCGCTTCCGCCGCCCTCGCCTCCAGCACATCCCGCCAGGAACAGCAGCGATACACCCACAAATAATAAAGAAACTAGATGACGCATTATAACATAGAATTTTTGGTGAGCCGCAAAGATAGGATTTTATATACCGACCAAGGGCTTATCCCCCGAAAAAAACAGAAATAGGAGATTCAGACACCAACCACTCGATTTGAATGGTCTGGTTAGGAATATTTTCAACAGTAAGGTTTACAAGAAATGGAAAAAGTGTTATATTTGCGATCCGTTTTGCAAAAAGCGTTCTTTGGAAGAGAATGTTTTGGTAAGATGGCACTCGGCGAGGTAGCTCAGCTGGTTAGAGCGCAGGATTCATAATCCTGAGGTCGAGAGTTCAAGTCTCTCTCTCGCTACACTGAAAATCAAGGAGTTAGGATGAAAAATCCTAGCTCCTTTTTCTTTGGGTAAAATACAGGTACAACAAATTGAAATTTGCTGCATTGATTATCAGGCTGTTATGATTGCATGTCCTCTCTAGCTGAACCCCAAAAAGTAGCCTTTCAATAGTCACCTTCTCCTAGCGAGGTTTTGAGTGATGGTTGACTTTTGTCTCCATCGCACTTAGGTGTAATGAGCGATCCATTAAAACAGTTTTTTTGCTATTGGATGTTCCTTTGGCTTCTCTATGAAAAATAGTCTTGATGTTGCGTCAAATCAATTTAATGTAGCAACCCACCGCTTCTTTCCAGGAAATCTGAATGGGTTTATCATTGGAAATGCAGGTCAGAACATATTTTAATTCATTTGATGTTACCACATTCCTTCTTTTTCCAACTCTAAAGTATGAATTGTCAATACGCCCTTTGTAGATGATCTTTGCTTCATCAGGTTGAAAAACTACGACTTCAGGCGTGACCGTCGCTCTAAATCTTTTCGTCAAAACTTGTTGGTCATCAAAAAGTAAGTTGAAAGGAATTTTATACTTTTCCTTAAAATCAGTGATGTCCCTTGGTTTGGTTGTTTGGCTGGGGAACACTCCAGTGAAAGTGATGTTTTTACTGGCGAACTGCTGATGTAAGTCATTCAAGATGTTGGTGTAAAATTGGCTGATCCTGCAATCTTCTTCTAAAAAAATGTATACCTCCGTGACCTTGCCGGGTTGTTCTTTCAGCAATGGTTTTTGAAAAGAATAAATGAAGCAACTGAGTAATAATAAGAAGTATTTCATCTTTGATTTATTTTTGCTGTCAAATAAAATTGACTCAACTTTCTTTGATAGTTTGAGGTTAATGGCTGATGATTATTTTTTGTGT
>JBCCSZ010000095.1:0-23438 GCA_039199225.1 Bacteroidota bacterium | reverse complement strand
TCCCGAAAAGTGGATGATTGTATCGAAATCCGTGCGATTGGTCCGAACACCCAGGCAGTACGCCCCATATTCTTCCGGATCGTCAACCGTAATTTCTACGATGCCATCTTCTTCGGAAACTTCAAAGGTCGGTGTCAAAGGGCTGTTGGAAATCATAGCGGCAGCCGTTCCGTTGATTGCAGCATTGCGGGCCAGGTAGTTGAGGTTGACAAAAAAGCTATCGATGACGTTGTCGCCGTCCGTGTCGACGCCCAGAATATCGCGGATGGAATGCTGCCGGTCGTGGTAGTCTGGCGAAGCAGCATTGGCATTGCCATGTTCATTGGCAGATGTGAAGCGCATAGCTGGATAGCCCCGCAAACGAAAGGGAATGTGATCCCCACCCCGCCCGGTCCGATCTTCGGCCGACATGATGGTCAAAAGCATAGGAACATCGACAATGGGAAACAGCTGGTCCCTGTACTGCAACTTGATGTAACGCGCCAGCCCCTTGTGGGGCGAGAGGTTGGAGCCACTCGAGAAAAGGCGGACCTGGGTGCTGTCCACATGATTCAGCCCAGGACAAGAGGGTGCCGAGGAAGTTTCTCCACAAATGATTCCACCTACAATATCGTTGTTCAGTACCGCTTTGATAGCCATTTCATTCCGATCTGCCCAGCGGGCAAAAGCAGTGGCGCCCAACAATCCTTGCTCTTCTCCGATGGTCGCCATGAATACGATCGTACGATCAAAACTGTATTGGCTCATGACCCTGGCCAGCTCTACGACCAGCGCCGTTCCTGACGCATTGTCCTCCGAACCTTCAGCCAAACAATCAATGTCGCAAACATCTTCGCAACGACTGTCAATATGCCCTTCAATAATGATATACCCCAAGTCGCTGGTATCCCGACCTGGCAAAACAGCAAATACATTTCTATGTGTATTCAAATCGCAGATCAATTGGGTAAACTCCAAGTAGGAAGGCAACAGGCGGTTGTTGTTCTCCCGACTGATTTCCTGGAATTTTTGATACACCCAACGGCGAGCAGCACCGATGCCTCTTGTCGTTGAGATGGTATCCGAGCCAGTATTTCTGTTCTTAAAGTCACTGAGTCGGATGAGGTAGTTTTTCAACGAATCGGTAGAAATGCCATTGCGAATGTTGTCAGTAATTACAGCAGGATCAACGATGTCCTCAGACACCGCATAATCAGCCGGATCGTAATTGCCCAGCAAAACTTGCTCTGCCGTAGGATTGGTACTGAAAATATTGATTTGTGCAAAAAGTGCCGACTGAAGCAGTAGGCAAGAAAGTAGGAAGAAAGTTTTTTTGATCATTTTGATTGAATTAAGCGAGTGGAATACAATTATCCTTTTCTAAATCACTAATTTCCCGATGCAAAACCAGCATTGAGGTATGCGACTAGAGTATATCAAAAATAACAAACTCTTGATTCTACTGGCATTTATTTGCCTTCATTCTGCCTGCCAGCCCGGCAAACGATTGTCAAGAAAGAACACTTACAAGCAGCAAATTCTACATTCACCCATCTTTTCCGGCGCGCATACGGGCTTCGCACTTTACGACCCAGAAAAAGCAGAAATGCTTTTCGAATACCAATCGGCCAAATATTTTACGCCTGCCTCGAACACAAAAATTCTGACGCTTTACAGTGCTTTAAAAATTCTTGGCGATTCGATTCCCTCTCTGCGATATTGGCTTCGGGGTGATTCGCTTTTCTTTGAAGGTACTGCCAATCCAATGTTTCTACATCCGAGGCTACCGGCGGACAGCAGTCTATTGCTTTTTTTACAACGGCGCTCAGAAAAGCTCTTTTTCTGTCCCGGAAGTTTTCAGGAACAGCCACTGGGTCCTGGTTGGGCATGGGATGACTATCCCTACGTTTTTCAAAGTGAGCGATCGGCTTTTCCCATCCATTCCAATGTGTGTAATTTTTATCAGGATAGCCTAAGCAATGAACTGATGGTTTATCCACCATTTTTCAAATCCTTTGTCATTCGATCTCCGGAGGTAGGCAGCAAGACGTTTATCCGCCGCGAGTTAAACAGCAACTATTTCCAGGTGCAAGGACCAATCAACTTCGACTTTGAATGGCACCAACCTTTTCAATATTCCGATACGATGATGGTGCGTTTGCTATCGGAATTACTGGGTAAAAGAGTAGAGCTTTCAAATGAACTTAGCCCAATCGATCCACAAATCATCCATCAATATGGGACCGACAGTCTGTACCGACGCATGATGTATCGAAGCGACAACTTTCTGGCAGAACAGTTATTACTGGCTTGCGCTGGCAAAGTCACCGACACTCTGCAAGCAAAAAAAGCGGTTGCGTACGTAAAGAAAAACTTCCTACAAAACCTCCCGGATGATCCCATCTGGGTCGATGGTTCGGGCCTGTCGCGCTACAACTTATTGACGCCAAGGAGTCTTGTTGCGGTATTGAGCAAGATGTATGAGGAATTTCCGACAGACTATCTGCTGTCACTTTTTCCGGCTGGTGGCCAGCGTGGAACCATCAAAAAATGGTATGCGGCCTCCCCACCTTATGTGTATGCCAAGACGGGAAGCATGAGTAATGTTCATTGTTTGAGTGGCTATCTGCGCACTGTTAGTGGCCGCCTGCTCACCTTCAGCTTTATGCACAACGGCTTTAAAGGCAGCTCCAAGCGCTACAAGTTGGAAATGGAAAAGGTATTGGAAGAGATTCGGAAAACTGTGAAATAGCGGGTTGGCCCTACAACAGGAGCCCCTTCAGCACCAAGTTCCCCGTCGCTGGATTGGTGGCCAAAGGAACGTTGTGAACATCACAAAGACGCATCAACATTTGGACGTCGGGTTCGTGGGGATGTTTATCGAGGGGGTCCCGAAAGAAGATAACAGCCTCCAACTCACCCCTGGCGACCATAGCACCAATTTGCGCATCACCACCTAGAGGTCCGGAGAGTAGCGCCTCGACATTGAAGCCAACCTTTTCAATGTGGCCGCCAGTAGTGCCTGTTGCACAAATGGTAATTTGGTCGATCAGCTCTTTGTTTTGCAGTACAAAAGCGACCATCTCAGGCTTTTTCCCATCGTGAGAAATTAACGCAACTTTCTTCATATTCAGGTTCTTGTTCGAGACTCAATGTACTGAAACTGTCGGAATTATCACCCTCAAAAAACAATTAATTGCAAAGCAAGTATGAAACTAAAATTCTTAACACTTGCTTATCAGAAGGTTATGCCTAAATTATTTCCTGCATGTTAAAAATATTTTTCGTCACAAGCTTTGCACAGAAAAAAATGGAACCCTTTTTGCAAATTCAAAGGACATATCAGAGAGAGACCGAACTTCCCAATTGATCAAACTTTCATTTTCTTTCCCCCAGATCAGCATCACTGGAAATTCTTTCGATTTCATTTAAGGACAATCAGATGCTTCGCCGCACGCTCGGTTCGAAGTGCCTCATACATTTAATAACTAAATGCCGTAACCCATGAATGCGATAACAACTAACACAAAACGACTGGACCGTTCCGTCCAAAAGCAGAAAGACCACTTTAACGTAAATATGTTTGAGCAATTGATGGCCAAAAAAGCTAAAATTGCCGTTGTTGGTCTCGGATATGTGGGGCTACCTATCGCACTGGAATTCGCAAAGTACTTTTCTGTCGTTGGCTTTGACATCAGCGAAGACAAAGTCAATATGATGAAAAAAGGCGTCGACCCTTCCGAAGAAATGGAAGCAGCCGCCTTCCACAATAAGCACATTAAGTTTTATCATCAGGTTGAATCACTGAAGGACGCTCGTTTCTACATCGTCGCCGTACCCACGCCGATCGATGAGTACAACCAACCGGACCTGCGCGCACTGAAAAGCGCCACACGAATGGTTGCTCAAGCACTGAAACCCGGCGATTATGTGGTTTTTGAATCTACCGTCTATCCAGGCTGTACCGAAGATATTTGTGTTCCTATTTTAGAGAAAATCTCTGGTCTGACTTTCAACAAGGACTTTAAGGTTGGGTACTCTCCAGAGCGCATCAATCCTGGCGACAAAGTCAACACCATCGATAAGATTGTAAAAATCGTTTCTGGCTCTTGCGAAAAGTCCTTGGATATCATCGCCGAGGTCTACGGCCTCATCATCAAGGTAGGCATTCACAAAGCACCGAGCCTCAAGGTAGCTGAAGCTGCCAAGATCGTAGAGAACACACAACGCGATGTCAACATTGCGCTGATGAACGAATTGTCGATGATCTTTGAAAAAGCAGGGATCAATACATACGATGTCCTACAAGCCGCCGGCACCAAGTGGAACTTCCTCAACTTTTATCCTGGCCTTGTCGGTGGTCACTGCATCGGCGTTGACCCTTACTACCTCATTCAACGTGCCATTCGATTGGGACACAATCCAATTTTAATTTCTGCTGGCCGCACAGTCAATGATGGAATGCCAGCCCGAATCGCTGGTCGGATCATGGAAGCCTTAAGAGACAAGGGCATCAAACCCAAGGAGGCCAAAGTGCTGGTGCAAGGTATCACCTTCAAAGAGGATGTGGCAGATGTCCGCAACTCCAAAGCCGCCGAGCTGGCGAAGGAATTGAATCAATACTGCGCAGTGGTCGATGTGGTTGATCCACATGCCAGTCCCAAGGAAGTTAGACAAGAGTACGATTTGGACTTGCGGCCAACAACAGGTAAAGAGTACGATGTGGTTGTCGTAGCCGTCAGCCATAAAGAATATATGGAAATGGATGAAGCGTATTATCGCTCCATCGGAACAAGCAAGACGATTTTATTTGATGTAAAAGGTATTCTTCGAGGCAAAATCGACGAACTGCAATACCTATCCCTGTAACCAAGACTCAGCATTCAAAGCATTGAAAAAGGGTGTCGGAAGCGTTCCGAGACCCTTTTTTTATTTTACTGGCTACTAATTCATCCGCTGCGCCAGTGCCTTTTCCAGCTTTTCGATATTCTCTCGGATCAGCAAATCATTGCTGTCAAAGGATTTCGCTCGGGCGAGGTAGGACTTGGAGTCGTCCACCCGCTTTTCAACATAGTAAATATGAGCCAGGTTAAGGGCTGCCAAGGCACTGTCGTTTTCCGTGCGCAAACCCGTATTCATCGCCTCCAAGAGATGCTTCTCGCCTTCAGGTAATTCCTTTTTTTGCAAAGCAATCATTCCACGAGCAAAATGATAATATGCCCTTGGACTCTTGGCCAGCCATTGGGGTCGTTGGATGTCGTTGAGCAGTACCTCAGCTTCATCTAGCTTGCCTCTGCGAAGCTTTCGAAAGGCAGCCCAAACACTACCAAAGAGAAAATGTGTCGCCAGTAGAATCGCACTAGCAGCATATAAGTACCAAGCCCCCTTCAAGCCTGTCTCAATATGCAATACAACTCCAAATATGAAAAAAATCAATATAAGATACGAGCGGATGCGCAAGTAGAACATAGCAGTCAGGTTCAAAGATTCACTTTCAGGCAATGGGCCAGGGCAGTGACAATTCGTTCGATGAAAGAGATAAAGGGAAAATAGTGTAGAGGAAAGATAAAAAGATTGATCGATTTTGACAAGTCGAGCTCAGATTATCCTGCATCCTTATGGTAAGCACCATGGTTCAACAGCATCCAATTGCCATTGATGTCTAAGTGGATACCTTCGGGAAAGACGGTGCGAAACGGCCCTTCTAAAAATTTTCGGGCCTCTTCTTTGTCTTGAGGGGTGAAGGCCAGCCGATTGTACAGCAGAACACCTCCCGGATTTAACAGCTCTTTGGTACGTTCCAGGAAGGTCTGAGACTCGAAGGGCGCAGGTATGAGGTCGTCGAGAAAGAGGTCGACTGCAATAAGGTCAAAATGGCTTTGACATTGTTGAACGAATGCAAGGGCATCGGCACAGATCATTTGCACAGGCGAGTCAATCCGTGGCATGGCATAGCGGGTGGCTAGATCCACGACAGACTCATCGACTTCTACAGCCGTATAGTGATGATGGTAGCCCATCTTTTCTAGAATAATCGGTATGCTTCCCAATCCAAATCCAAGGATCAAGATTTCTTTGCCTGGTAAACGGTCCAGGTGGAGTTGCTCAAAAGCACCCGAGAAATTATCGTAGAGGTCTTCGTAGGAATAGATGGCATTGGCTGTAGAGAGCTGAAAGCGGCCTCTGCGCAAACTCACATACAGATGCGGATTGTGGGGACTAGGAGCGCTCTCGATGTGTATTTCTGTCAGATAGCTTAACCAACGCTTCCAGAAGGGAATTTTCATTGAAGCAGTACTTTCTCCCAGGTCCGAAACCCTGCTGTCTTTTCGAATATCCTATCCATAATGGCTTCTTCCGTCTCACCAAACTCCTTCTTCCGGCGAGCCATTACCCGACGGGCCGTATCTTTCACAGCAGACAGCTTGTGCGTCATATAGCCATTGGTACCGCCCCAACTGAACGAGGGAATGAAATTGCGCGGATAGCCCGATCCGAAAATATTGGCTCCAATCCCGACAACAGTACCCGTATTGAACATGGTATTGATGCCACATTTTGAGTGATCGCCCATAATCAAACCGCAGAATTGGAGACCCGTCAAAACAAAGCGACCAGCAGCATAATCCCAAAGCTTAACTTCTGAATAGTTGTTTTTGAGGTTGGAATTGTTCGTATCCGCTCCCAAATTGCACCACTGCCCCAGTACGGCATTGCCCAAGTATCCTTCATGCCCTTTGTTGGAATAACTCATAAGGACAGAGTTTTTGACCTCTCCGCCCACCTTACAGGAAACACCGAGCGTGGTAGCTCCATATACTTTGGCCCCCATCTTCAGGACAGAACTTTCGTTCATTGCAAGTGGACCACGGACCAAGGCACCCTCCATAACCTGTGCGTCCTTGCCGATGTAAATTGGACCGGTAGCTGTGTTCAGGGTAGCGCATTCTACGAAAGCACCTTCCTCGATGAAGAGGTTTTTGGATTCTCCCAGCAAGCGATTAGAATCCGACAAAGGCTGAGAGATGCGGTCTTTTGTGAGCAGCGCAAAGTCGTCGCGAATCGCTTGGTCGTTGAGCGCAAAGAGGTCATGTAGGCGATTGATCTTCAGGAAGGGCGTATCCTCCTCCAATTCAAAACCTTGGAGTTCTTCGATTTCTTCCTCCTTCATCAAATGCTGAAATTGGCTGACGTTCAGGTGAGCGGCGATCAATTCTCCATTTTGCATCAGCGCCTCGTTGATGTCGAGCTGTTCGATGAGACGGCATAAGCGTTCTGAAGGTAGAACCGATCCATTGATCACGAAGTTGCTATCGGCAATGTGAATAGGATATTTAGCCGTCAAGTAATCTTGGGTAATGAAAGAAGTTTTGGCCTTGAGCCAACGTTCCCATTTTTCGCGGATGGTCAGGATGCCGATGCGCAATTCACATACTGGGCGAACGTAAGTAAGAGGAAGAAGATGGTCTCTGGATTCATCATCAAAAAGAATGACGTTGTTCATAGTGGTTTTGAATTAGCGAAGGAAAGTATACTTTTTTAGCGGATGAAGTATTTATGGATTATAACAACAAAAAAAGTCCCGAATCAAGCCGGGACTTTTTTTGTTATTCAATAATTTTCAACGAGATGTTCACAATGAGCCATTTAGTCCTTGTTCTCGGACTTGGCAAACCTCGTTTTGGAGAATTTCTTATTGAACTTATCGATCCGTCCGGCAGTATCGACGAATTTCATTTTTCCTGTAAAGAACGGATGAGACTTGCTCGATATTTCAAGCTTGACCAAAGGATATTCTTTGCCATCTTCCCAGACGATCGTATCTTTAGTGTCAGCACAAGAGCGCGTCAAAAAGGATTCATCGCAAGAAAAATCCTTGAAAACGACCATTCTGTAACTTTTTGGATGGATATCTTTTTTCATCTGACTATTTTTAAAATCTACCTTTTTTCTTATTGGAGGGCAAAGATACCACTTTTTTTGATTAAGAAAAAGTCTCAAAAGAACTTTATTCAACGGAAACTCCACTGAGATTCACTTGTTTAGTTTAAGTTGCCAATCATTCAAGCCCAAAACAGCATGCACTTTCGGAAAAGATACCTTTTACTCTCCTCAATTGTCATATGGATGGGCGTACAGCAAGTTGGTTGCTTCTCTTTTCGTCAAAGCGACCAAGAACAGTGCGACTACATGCAAGAGCGTCAACAGGAATTGCCATTTTTTCCTCGCTACGAATTGGACGGGCGGCAGATGCAATACACACAAATTGGTCGGGACAACGATGGTCGTTCTGCCATAATATTTTTGCATGGCTCTCCAGGCTCATCGGGCGCATATCTGGATTATCTGGCAGATACCAGCCTGAGTCGCATCGCCACTTTGATCTCGGTAGATCGCCCTGGTTTTGGCTATTCGGATTTCGGCAAGGCCGAACGATCTTTGGAAAGGCAATCCTTGTTGATGGAACCCATCCTAGAAAAATTCAAGCAGCGGAAAGTCGTCTTGGTGGGTCATTCCTATGGCGGTCCCCTCGCCGCCCGTATGGCCATGGATTTTGCCGATCAAATCACGGGCATTGTCCTGGTTGCTCCCTCCATTGCGCCCGAACTAGAACCCGGCATCTGGTGGCGTAAGATCATCGACTGGTGGGGCATCCGCTGGCTCATCCCACCTGCCTTTCGGGTTTGCAATCAGGAAATCCTTCCCTTGAAAGAGGAATTGGAAGCCATGCTGCCACTCTGGCCAAAAATCACAGCCCAGGCTACCATTGTCCAAGGGAGTAAAGATAAATTGGTCCCCATGGAGAATGCCTTTTTTGCCGAAAAAATGCTAACCAATAGCCAAAAGGTTGTCGTGGATATGGTCGATGGTGGCGATCACTTCATTTTATGGTCGGAGTATGACCGGGTGAAGAAGGCTATTTTGGAGATGCTTGGTGAGCGGTGAGTTTTTGTTTGGTGATTGCCTACAGCTGGTGATTGGGTGAGCGGGGAAAATTGCCTACTGGATATTGCCAAACTGCAGACTGAATGGGTGGGTAAAAGATTACAATAGCAGTCGAATCAATTGTATTGAGCCCAGAATCAAAAAAATTACTCCGATAAACTTGTCCGTCAAACGGGCGATTTGCTGTAGGCGGTCAACGATCGATAAGCTCATTCGAGCGTATAGTAGTAGCAAAGCCAGGGTTCCAAGCATTACACCAAACGCAAAAACCAGTATATAAAAACCATCGGTCAACCAGCCTTCGGAGCCTAAATAAGTACCATAAAAAATCCAATAGGGAAAGGCCAGTAAGTTGATGGCACTGACGAGTACACCTTTGAAAAAGTAGCGGGTAGAAGCAGTTTCTTTTTTTGATTGCCATTCTGGATTGGAAGGTTTTTTCCATAGGAAATACAAGGCCAGTAGAAAAAAGACTCCGATGGAAACGACCTTGACCAAGCGATCAATCCCCTCCTGCCCCATCCATAAGTCGCTGAACTGGATCGAAATCCATGCTTGGACCATCTCTACCAAGGAGGCACCCAAGGCAACCCACACACCTGCGCGAATACCTCTCTGAATGGTCGTATCTGCAACCGTTACATTGATGACACCCAAGGGTAGGGAGCCAATAAAGCTCAATACAAATCCGGCTGCTAAATGGGCTAGGAAAAACATCTACCCAACAGTCTTCATATATCTGAAATAGGTTCGGACACTGTCGATGGCTTCGCGCAAGCTCATGCCGTACACACCCCGCTGGCGTTGTACTTGACTGATCCGGTAAATGATCCCCCAATGCCGGAAGATGTCCTGATACTTTTTCCAAAGCGGATAAGCAGGATCATAGATGTGAGCCGGCTCGCTGGCAATACCATTGAATTCGAGAATCTTGAAATTGCGACCTTCCTTGAGCGACTGCATGCTTTCACATTTCATGTCGAAGCGCCCATAGAAAACACCCTCCATTTGCCGACCGACCTTATCGATAACCTCGTTCAAGCGCGCATCGATGTGTTGATTACCATTCAAAAACATCGTTCCTCTACAGTGGTTACCAATGGGCTCTAATTCCAACGTTTCGCCTTTGGCCGGCACTTTATCCAACAGTGGATTGGACTCCCGAATGAAGCGATCCAATTGGAGGCTGGCACGTTCCTTCATTGCCATCAACGCCCGTACAGTCGACTGTCCGTCTCCGCTGACTTTCAACGTATCCTTGACACAAACCGACGTGATCTTCCCATTGGACGCACCCGGAAAGCGATGGTACATAATGCTGACTTCCATCGGCCATGCCACAAATTCCTGAATCAAAAAATTGAGCGAGTGTTTAGAAGCATAGCGCTCCAATGCTTCCATATTTTCCAGCTTAGTGACCAGAAATCCACGCTCTCCAACATCTGGTTTGGCAATAATGGGAAAATCCAGAGAAGCTCCCTCCACTTTTGACCGAATCTCCTGGAAATCTGTTCCCTTTTCAATGAATATCGTTATTGGAATGGCTTGCGGTGGAATGCGATTGAGGATGTTTATTTTGGACTCTCCCAATACCCCTCCGGTCTCAATGGCTGGATTGGCAGAACTGAAGAAAAACATCGAACGCGCGCGAAGGGCATAAAACAACCAAATGAAAACGACGGGAATGTTGACAATGTAAATAGGCCAATATTCCCAATTCATCAACTTGATGAAGAAGGGCGATCGCTTAATTCGTAGAAACAGTCTCCGCATTGTGAATTTCAAATTGATGCCGGACTTCATGCTCCGATAGTAAATCTCGATGCAGAAAGTGGAAATTTTCAATGGTCTTTTCGACGCTGGTAATACTGACCGTTCGGACAATATTTTGTCGATTCATCACAAAGTCGTTATCCGGATCGCCAGTGCCGCCTCCTCGATGAAAATCCAGGATGCTCTCTACCTCATAGTCGGGCTGACGCATCAACCATTGATCAAACAAAGCTTTGCGCTTCAGGCGGTAAGTCGCATCGTACAAGGTGGCCGAAGACCAAATATGCGCTTGCTGGGCCTCCAATTGCTCCAAGTAACTTTGCTCCCCATCCCAACGAAATTCGTACAACATCCCTTCTTCTACAATGACCATCGTAAATGGCTCTATACCATCTAGCTCGTACGATTGAAAGAAAGTTTCCAGGGAGGCGTATTCAAACACATCCAGCACCAATAAACCACGGCTTCTTCGGTAAGGTGGCTGGCGGCGATGCTGCTCAAATGCACCGTTCAACAGACAAATCAACCGGCCTGTATCTGACAACGCAATCCAAGTGCCTCCGGATTGAGGATCTTGTGGAAAAAGCAGCCTTATGCCGTTTTCTAAAGACTGCTCCACCACTTTGTGGGTTGCGCGAGAAGGCGCTTCATCTCTGTTAGATGTCAAAATAAAGGAGCCATTAGACTTGGGTAAGTAGCTTACTGTACACATGCCTCTTTGCGGAATTTAATGGTGGAAGCAGCAACGCCAAAATGCTCTGGCAGATCAATCTGAGGGGCAATAGCCCGCAATCCGATTTTGATGATGGCCAGGTGGTGGATCGTATGTTCTATATTGTACAACAACTCGCGCTCAAAAGAGCTCGGAATGGAAACTTCCTCCTCCGGAAAACAAGCCTCAAGGACGACGTCCTCCGGTATGTCCAACTCAACCATTTGCTCCAATAGCTCATCAATAGCCTGAAGCGCGTGGGCCGGATCGGACTCAATCAGGCGATTGCGCAGGCGTTTGTCGTAGTTGACAATCCGTTCTGGGTTGCTGACTTGAGTAAAAAGACACTGAAAGAATTCGATGAAGTGGCGGCTGTGCTGTCCGATGCTCGACTGAAACAACAGTTCTACTTGCTTGCTGTAATCTTTTGCGTCTATTTGTTCGAGGTACAGCTTGGCATCCATTAATAGCGCTTGAGCTGTGTTCACTAGCTTCATGAAATCTAATTTTTCAAAAATGTGGCTCAAAATTATTAAAAAACCCATGATCCGTCTTATCGTAAAGATCATTTTCCTCAATTCTTGTCAAAATCTGCTCCGGATTGAGATAAAGATGCCCTCTTCCATCGGCTGTCAAGAGGGGATGAACAGAACGACTCCATTCCAGCAATTGGTACCCTAGTCCTCTTTCAATGGTTTGAATGTCCGTGCGTCGTTCAAAACATATTTGAAAATCTTCAAAAAAGTACTGAAGCCCCAATCCCATCAAAACAGCATTGGTTTTTTGTTCGTAATCTACAATGTGCGACAACTCATGCCCCAATACACCGATTTGGGCATTAAAGGATAAATTTCGAAAAGCGGTAGCTGCTAAAGAGGTTTTCAATTGCTTGCCAATACCTATTGTGTAAGATCGCTCCATCCAGGGCCAAAGCATCGATTGCCAATCAGGACGACTCGTATGGGCAAATGGACTTTCCCAGAGCGCGAAGCGTATGGGTACGTCTTTCAATTCTGGAAAGTAGGATAAAGCCACCAGCGCTTGAAGCTCATATGCTGCCGGTAAGACTTTAGCTTGGCCGAAATCTCCAATTAGATCATCTACTTGTGAACGGGCCTGTTCGGAATCAATGAAGGCGGTAGGCGTTTTTACGAAGCCCTCCATTGAGCTGCCGCCCGGTGAGTAGGTATTGACCAACAGCCAAGCACTGACCCCAAAGATGCTCCATAAAAATACATTCTTGCGTGTTTTCAAACTCTTTCCGTTTTGATTACCCTAGTACGCAAGAATGCACCAGAACCATATGTCTGGTATCAGAAAGTAGGCTCAGTTGTCCACACGAGGACAAGTTTATTCCGCCGAAATAAATTTCATTGAAAGCGAATTGACACAGTGGCGGGTATTTTTGGCGGTCAAACGCTCACCTATAAATACATGTCCCAGATGTCCTCCACAATTGTTACACAAGATTTCGGTCCGGCGCCCATCTGCGTCTGTTTCCCGCTTGACCGCACCTGGAATCTCATCGTCGAAGCTCGGCCACCCACAGTGGGAATTGAATTTATCCTCAGAGCGATATAGTGGAGCATCACAGCGCCGACATATATAAATGCCTTTGGCATAATGACTGTTGTACTCACCGCTAAATGGTCGCTCTGTACCTTTGTACACAATGATCCGTTCTTCTTCTGGTGTTAGTGGATTGAATTTTTCTTCCATTAAATTTTGTTTGACGAAGTAAAAATCAGCAACGGGCGGTCTTTTTCTTTTTACCAACCCTGCCCTTATCGATAACTTTTTGAATATAATCTTCTGCCAAAGGCACCTTACAGGCCGTTCCTCCCATGTGGACACTCACTTTTCCAATGCTGGCAGCCACCTGCTGAGCCTTGGCCGTCAATTCACTGATGAAGGTACCAACAGCAATCACAAAGCCATTCATGGTATATCTGACCCGGTTTTCAGCCTGGTGTACTTCACCTGCCACCCGGTCGAGCAGCTGAGCATATGCCGCAACATCCAGGTCCTCATCCGGATGCACCGAAGCGTAAGAGGCCAATGTAGCCCAACCGGCGGAGGCGACCTGCTCCTTCTCAGATTCGATCCACTCCAAGCCCAGCTCAAATCCAAAGGCCGTTTCTGCTGCCACCCAAGGAACGGCGTACTCACTCAAATAATACCAGTAAGCCTTGTCGACCCAGTCCTCCAACTGCGCTTTGGTAATCTGCTTTTCATCTGCCATTAGGCCAGCCAGGTACATGGCGTCTGAATTACCTGTTTGGTACAGCTCCAAAGAGAGGTCGTGGTTCTTCTTGGTCTTTTTAAGAATCTTCTTTAAATCAGCTACCTTGACCCCAAAGAAAGGCTCTTTGGCGCCGTGTCTCATCAGTGTTTTTTTGGTCCTGTCATCACCGAAGGACTCTAGCTGGTCCAATACATTTTGTAAGGTCATTGCTTTAGTTGAATTGAATTATGAATGGAACATCTCATCTTCAAAAGAAGTTGCTCTTTCCGCAGGGAATTGCAGCATTTTATGACAACTGCCATATGATCGAAAATAATATTAAAACGTTACAATTTTACAGAAAAGACAGGCATTATATAAGCGTTGCTTCCATACATTTGCTATCCCATTCGTTAAAATGTACTCAAAAGGACTTTTGAAAAGCATAAAATACCTTCCTAAGACCTATTGGTTTTTGTTATTTTTGCTTGTTTTCAACTTCAATTCAATGAATAGATTATTCCTCCTATTGCTCGTCCTATCCGCTTCTATGCTCAAGGCACAAGAAATGCGGGTTGTTCACTGCACGGCCATCAGCCAGCAAACTGAAGTCTTCAATTTTTACGTAGATGAAGAGAACAACAAATGGGCAGGCACAAGCCAAGGGCTATACCAAATCAACTCAGCCGACAATGCCAGTAAAGTGCCGCTGACCGATCAACTTTGGTCGCTTTTACTACAACCCGGCGGCAATCGACACCTGATTTTCAATCGGCAAGACTTATTTACGCAGTCTGATACCATACTGGACAAAGTTCAGTTGACAGATGACAACAAAGTCAGTGCAGCCTTTTTTGACAAAGAACTCGAAGAGCTGTGGATCGGAACCAACAAAAAAGGGGTATACCGATTTCGAGTGAAAGGCAGTAGTGGCGTAGAGTTTATGACCCATTGGGACAGCGACAACTCCAAGCTAAAGTCCAACCAGGTCAATACCATCCATGTCGATCAGTTCGGAAAGCAGTGGATTGGAACTCAATCAGGTGTCTTGGTTGGGAAGGAAGAGAAATGGCGCCTATATGAAAAGGGTTCCAATATACAGGCCGTTACGGAGATTGGCCCCGACGTTTGGATTATGAGCGAGGACATTCTCTATCGGGCCGATCCGCGCAATCGTTGGATCAGAGGAGATTTTGACCTCAGCCTGGCCAATGGCAGCATTCGAAGCATCCGTTTCGACAGCGATGGGCGACTGTGGAGTGCCTCGGACATCATTACGCGCTACGACATCGTCGACGACAAGGTAGAACGCTTTGGACGCGCCCAGGGCTTTAGCAGTCGCATGGTGAAATACATAACAGTAGATAAGGACGATGCGCTTTGGGTGGGTACTAAAGACAAGGGCCTTTTCCTCATAGAAAAAGCGTCGGCGATGACTGTAAGCTGCGAATTGAGTCGCCCTTTGAGCTGTGATGGCAACCAAAAGGATGCGGCCCTCAAAGTAAAGATCATCGGAGGGACACCTCCCTACAGCTACCGCTGGGATAAGGGCCTCAAGGGCGATGCGCCCGAAGGACTGGGGCCTGGCTTGTATACCGTAACTGTCACCGATAGTGAAGACCGCCAAAAGGTCGTTGGCGCGCGCGTCGACAATGTGGATGTCAAAGCCGAAATAAGCCAATTGCAAAAAGCCAGTGGCGATCGCTTGAGCGATGGTGCAGCGGAGGCAAGCGTCAGCGGCGGTACGCCAGACTATACTTTCCGCTGGGACAATGGCGAACTTGAAGCCAGGGCTGTCAGTCTCAAATCTGGCCAACACAGCCTGACCGTGACGGATGCCAACGGATGCTTCACCGTGGCCACCATCGATATCCAAGCCAAGGAGGCGCCGAAAGTGGAAGATTTGATTGTCAATGCCAATCAATCAGGTGAAAATAAATGTGCCAGTGACCGCAATGGTGCCATCTCCATCAGTGTTGAAGGAGGTATTAAGCCCTATCAGTACACTTGGAGTAAAGAGGGCTTGAATGGTCCAAAGGTCGCTGGACTAGGCGCAGATATTTACAGCCTCAGTGTAACGGATGCCCTTGGTACGGTCGTTGAAAAACAAATCAGCATCTCAGGGCCTCCGGCTATGAAGCTCAATGCCTATGAAATGCAACCAGCCTCCCGAGATGGCAGCCGAGATGGCAGGGCCGTCGTCAAAGCAAGCGGAGGAACTGCTCCCTACACCTACATTTGGGACAATGGAGAAGATCGCAGCAAAGCCATCAAACTGAAAGCAGGTAGCCGCACAGTGACCGTGCTGGATAACAACAACTGCAAGCTCACAGCAAATGTCGAAGTCACCGTTCGCCAAATTCCAGAATTGGATGTCACTGCGCTCAGTTCTGGACAGATCATTCGTTTAGAAAAGTTGTACTTCGATGCCGATAGTAGCCGCATCAAACCAGAATCTCTACCGATGCTCAATGAGTTGAGCCGTTTTCTGCGGGCCAATCCAAATATTTCCATAGAAGTGGGCGGGCATACCAACAGCATCCCAGAGGCATCTTACTGTGATCGCCTGTCGACTGCCCGTGCCAAGTCCGTTGTCGACTATTTACAGACCAATGGCGTGGCCAGCAATAGGCTGCAGTTCAAGGGCTATGGCAAACGAAAACCCGTTGCCACCAATAAGACGGTGGCGGGCAGAAGACGAAACCAACGAGTAGAGCTGAAGATATTATCGGTTGGAAACGGTTGAGGATGGGACAAAAAAAAGGCCCTCAACGGGCCAATTTGAAAACGAATCTTACATTTTTAACCAAAACTTACATTTACTCTATAGCCAATAAGCGTGCCAAAAGGACTTATTCCAATCGAAAAAAGTATTTTTAAATTTAGATGATATAGATGGTTGAAAGATGGCTGAGGACGGGACAAAAAAAAGGCCCTCAACGGGCCAATTTGAAAACGAATCTTACATTTTTAACCAAAACTTACACTTATTCTATAGCCAATAAACATGCCAAAAAGATGAGAACAGTCGATTTTACTATTTTGGCTTTTGGAATTGCAAAGGACATCATCGGTGGAAGCCAACTCGTTCTTCCAAGCCAGGGAATCAAAACGGTCGGCGAGCTGAAGGCCCATATGCTGACAAAGTATCCGGCCTTTGGCAAATTGAATTCACTTGCTTTTGCCGTCAATAATGAATATGCAAAAGATGAACTGGCCATCGACCCCATGGACGAAATTGTCTTGATTCCTCCTGTTAGTGGAGGATAAAATATCCAAGCGATGATAGATATTCAACTGCTCGATACAACGCTGGACGTACAAGCTTGCATTGATTTTGTCAATGACAGCCAAAGCGGTGGAACAGCCGTATTTATAGGTACTGTCCGCGACAACACAAAGGGGAGAGCCGTCGTACGTCTTGAATTCGAGGCATATGCTCCGATGGCTATTTCGGAAATGCGGAAGATTGCCGAGCAAGTTGCCAGCAGGTGGTCTGCTCTAAAGGTAGCCGTACATCATCGCACAGGGAGTCTGGCCATTGGTGAAATTGCTGTTGTCATCGCTGTTGCAACGCCACATCGCAAGGCAGCCTTTGAAGCCTGTCAATACGCCATTGACACCTTGAAAGAGACTGTCCCCATCTGGAAAAAAGAAATATTTGAAGATGGTGCGGTATGGGTGGCTGCCCACCCTTAAAATCACTTATCCGCTTTTACCCAATTGCTTCATAATGCCTTCGAACTCTTCGGGATGGTTCACATTGGTCAATGCCTCCTCTCGCTCAATGTCCAATAACTCGACATCTGAATCAATCAGCACCTTTCGGGGGGAAGAATGGCCCTGCGCCAGATAGTTCAGCAGAACAGGATAGGCCCTGGGCTCCCAAATGCTCATCAATGGTTCAGGAAACGCGTTGTGGGGACTCTTAAAGGCCGTAGCCAGCTTTGAGGGATTCCGACCAGCCACCAGTTGATCCAAGGTCGCTTTATCCAAAAGTGGCAAATCCACCGCTGCAACCAACCAAGCCCGGTTCGGATCGTGCCGAAAAGCAGAGGCAATAGCCCCAAAGGGTCCCAGGCCGATGAAGGTATCCTCTAAAACAAAAGCTTCCTTTGCCGCCAACTGACCTGGCCGAACAGACAGATAAGTTTCTTTACAGTGCTGTTTTACCAACGCCATCATGTGGTCGCGCTGTGGCTTTCCATAATATTCCAATAAGCCTTTATCCCTTCCCATCCGCTGGCTTTTTCCTCCAGCAAGCACCAAACCGGCCAAGGGAGGCCGAAGCATATTCATTTGCTGCTTCAAAAAAGCTGCGATCGCTGCGACATCTGAGAGTTTCAACACCGGCACCTCCGACCAATTGTCGATGACTTCTTTAAGGTAGCTAGGAATTTCGTGAGCTTCTTGTGCCAATAGAAACAACTGAACATCCGTCAGGCGATCAGATTGCTTCCAGAGAGCATTTTCCTTCCGTGCATCGACAACGACTATTTGCCGGGCTGCCCGAAGATGGTTGCCATTCACCAGAATCAAATCCTGGTCATTGAACAACATCCGAAATTGGTGATCTTGCAAATGAGCCTCAAAGTCAATCCGATGAAAGTTGATCTTATCGGTATACTCAAAAGTTCCGGCATGCGCTAAGATAGAAGATTGCTCGTGGTCGTTGCTTACTGGCTCGTCGGCGTCCTTATCATCGGCAGTCGCATAGGCGAGCTTGTAGCGACTCCCCAGTTCTACGCTCAGTTGACGAACCAAGCCCTGAATGGTCTCACTCGGAATTCCCATGATGGCCCATTCGCAACGACCAAACCGACCAAGCGCTGGGCGCGCCAGCTTTGCATGCTTTCTATGCGGCTTGGAAGCCTTCATGCATTCCCTCTTTTAAAATCGCGTTTACCACCGGTCTTTTCCATCAGCTGAATCTGACGAATTTGAATATCGTGGGAAAACGCCTTACACATATCGTAAATCGTCAGGGCAGCAACAGAAGCACCCGTCAAAGCTTCCATCTCAATGCCCGTTTTGGCAAATACACGAGCAGTACAATCAATGACAACCTCCTTAGCATCATTGAGGTGGATATCTATTTGGCAGTTGTCCATCCCGATTGGATGGCAAAGCGGAATCAAGTCTCCGGTTTTCTTTGCAGCCATTACACCAGCAATGATCGCCGTTTGAAAAACAGGTCCTTTCTTGGTCTTTAGTTCGTCCTTCTCCAAATGAACCAGTACTTCTTCTCCTAATACGACAATGGCTCTGGCACGCGCCATGCGCTGGCTTGGCTTTTTACCTCCGACATTTACCATAGAGGGGTTGCCAGCAGCATCGAGATGTGTAAATTTATCTTCCATATTTTGCTTTCAATATCCAGACAATCGTTTCAATTATAAACAAGGACATTTCTTATAAAGTTAATGAGTATTGCCTCAAAAGGCTGTTGTATGATGCACAAATCCCGAATCTCTGTAGCAAAGATTCGGGATTTGAAAAGGCGTCTAATCCAATGACCGAAGTACTTATCGAATCAGGGTCACATCCCCCTTTCGCAACTCCGTCGGACAGCCTTCAATATCCATTTCGATCAGGTAGATATATACATCGGAAGGCGACAATTCTCCATCCACAAATCCACTCCAACCCCGGTCTGGATCATCGTTGTCGTAAACGAGCTTACCCCAGCGGTTGAAGACCTGGAAGCGCTGCACTTCAATCTGCCCTGTAAAATCTTCATTTGTTATGACATAATTGAAATAGTCATTGTTTCGGTCTGAGTTTGGTGTGAAAGCATTGGGTATTCGCACCGGCGTTTCATCCGTCTCAATGGTAATGGTCGCTTGGGTGGAAGGACACTCTGTCGTTCCTGTAGGCGTAGCGGTCAAGGTATAAGTGGTTCGCTCGCCAACCTCCAAATCAACCATGATGCTGAGGTTGCTAGAGTCCGTCCCTTCAGATGGTGAAAAGCTGTAAGTAAATCCAGGTAGCGGCTGTCCGTAGATGACCTGAGACATTCCTGGACAAACAGTGAAGGAGGAGTCTGGTAATTCAATTTCATCATTGATAACCGAGGTTGTAAACTGAGCAGTACCGACGCATCCCAAGGGGCTGGTTTCTGTGAGGGTAATCACCTCGCTACCAGCTAAAATCGAAGTCCGCACTGTCTGGTCCGTCAAAACGGCGCCCGACTCCAAGTTGATCGCTGGCCCCCAGAGCAATGTGCTACCTGCCCCCGTTCCAGTCGCTGTCAAGGTGATGGGATCGCCGTTACAAGACACCCCGCCATCGATACTGGGGCTGGGCGTCTCGCCCACCTCAATCGTTCTCTGGATGGTATCGATACAAGCGCCATCTGTAATGATTAAGCGAACATCATAGGTACCTGCAGCAGTGTATTCGTGAGAAGGACTTGGAATTTCAGACCCAGTCTCGTCTCCAAAATCCCAATCGAAGGTCACACCTGTGGTTTGTGAGCCCGTGAAGGTGAAATCAACAGGAGCACCGGTGCAAGTTTCATCACCGACTACAAAATCTCCTCCAAGGTTGTCTACCCGCAGCGTAATGGAATCCGTCAGATCACATTCGCCACTGTTATCGGTCAAGACCACCCTGACGACTACTTCGCTGGCATTTATATTTCCATAGGTATGCGTTACAGGGGCTTGGTTATCCACGACCGTTCCATCTCCCAAATCCCAACTGAAATTTCCAACATCTACCTGGTTTTCCAAGTTAAAGGTAACGGTACCACCCGAGCTACAAATACTCGGTTGATCGGCCACGATGTTGGCCTCCGGTCCTTTGAGCGTATATACTTTTGAAATGGTATCCAAGCAACCATTGGAAGTAGCAACCTCCAAGAAAACCCGAGAATCGCCCCTGGGCAAGGTAAGCGTAATCGCCGGCCCCTGGCGGATGTTTGGCCCAAAGGACCACAAGTAGCTCAGTGGAGGGTTGTTTGTTGTACTATTGTCTGTGAAATCTACAATCTGGGGCGCACAGTCGTTGGGATTGTTGTCCAGACTGGAAACAAAATCGGCATCGGGAAACTCCTGAACGGAAATATTGGTCGAAGTCGTTCCCTGGCAACCTGTGGCAATTTCCTCGAATGTCAGATTGACCGTGAAATTACCGGAATTGGGATAGGTCGCCGTAAAGTTTTGATTCGTGCTGGTTTGCGAGTTGCCAAAGTCCCAGTTGTAAATCAGGCTCGACCCAAAGTCCGTAAAGTCCGTCGCCGTAAAATCGACCATATCACCGACGCAAATGGTTGTATCAGAGGCAATGATTTCACTCATCGGCTGATAAACAAATATATCCAGAGAGAAGGTACTACCACATCCGGCAGCATCGGTTATCTGTAAGGTGACAGTAATAATAGAGTCCATCACGGACCCTACATTATAAGTATGCGGCGGCGGCGTCTCTCCTTCGAAGGTCTGACCGTCGCCAAAGTCCCATTCGTATTTGGTAATCGTCGTATCAGAAGTACTCAAGTTGGTGAAGGTAACAACAGATGGCAGGCAAATGGTGTCTTTATCTACCTCAAACAATGGTTCTGAACGGAATACTTTGACAGAAATATCCGAGGTGTCGCGGCAACCATTAATATCCAAAGCAATCAATGTTACCTGATAGCGCCCTGTATCGTTGAAGGTGAAAGGGATCACAGAATCTTGGGTAGTAATCGGGCGATTGATCTCGGGCGCAAACTTCCAAGTGTATCCACGCCAGCAATCTGCAACAGCGCCTTCTGTCTCTATGGCATCCAGCATATACTCTTGTCCCTGACAAAGGATGGTATCCAGCATAAAGGAAGCTTTCACATCCCGGACAAAAACCGTTACGGAATCTACCGATGCCGGACAGCCGTTACCTGCGTTTTCAGCTGTCAGAACAACTGTGTAATTGCCCGTGTCTGGAAAAACATGATTGATGGGAGAACCACTGATCGGCATGCTACCATCACCAAAATCCCAAGTGACCATTGTCGCGTCCGAACTGGAATCCCTGAACACATAGTTGAAAGGTTGTTCGCAGAACACCTCATAATCAATTCGAGCAATCGGTCCATTGACCGTAATGAAGTCATTTCTGGTGACTTCACTGATACATCCATTGTATTCTGCGTAGAGCGTGACATCTTGTTGTCCAGCTTCTGTAAAGTAAGCCCAGTCCACGGTACTGTCTTGAAAACAATGGAAGGATCGGCTGTTATCCGTTTCGAAATGCCATCCATCGACCTGTACCCCGGCCGTATTGTTGATGCCCGTCAGACGAACGCTATCCCCTGGACAAACTTCTGTACGATCTGCTGTAAAATCTATATCCAATGGTCCACCAACTTCTATCGTAACAATGTAGGAAGTATCCATACATCCAGCTGCATTGGTAATCACCAGGAAGGCTTCATATGTTCCTGGGTCCTGATAAATGTTGGTAGGATTTTGAGAGCTGTTAAAATTATCCATATTACCATCTCCATAGAACCACATCCAGTTGGTAATATTTTCATTCGATCTACTAGAGTCCGCAAATACGACCTCCAATGGCGCACAACCACTCACGCGGTCCGGCACAAAAGCAGCTTCCGGCTGGTGCAGCACCACCACCTCAGAAGAAGTCGCAGAACAACCCGAGGGGTTGGTAACCGTTAACACAACGCGGAAGGTATCAGGACCGTTAAAGGCAAAGCGCCTAGGGTCTCTGTCCATGTAAGTATGCGTAGGATTTTCTTCCGTAGATGTCGAATCGTCTCCAAATTGCCAAGAGAAGGTGGCGCCCGGAATCATCGTATTGGGGGTGAAAGTCACATCGAAGGGAGCTGTACAGCTGTAGTCCGGCGCCAGGGTGAAGGAAGGATCCACTTCATCCACCACAATGGTAATTGTCGTGTCGCCCATACAACCACCAACAGGCGCTACAACGCTCAGGGTGATGTCGTACGTACCTGCTTGAGTAAATCGAACCAACGGACTCTCCTCCGTAGAGGTCATCGGGATGGCATTTGGACCAAAGTTCCAACTGTAAGTACCTGCTGAAGAGCGATTGATAATTTGAGTCGGAACATCTATACAAAGCGTATCTGGAATGACGAAGTTGGCCAGGGGATTTCCAACAGATACGGTGCGGGTAAACTGCGCCTCACAACCATTGCCGTCCGTAGCCGTCAGGACGACTTGGTAATTGCCATCCTCCGTATAAGTTTGCGCTGGTGGATTTTGCCCACTAAATGTATTGCCATTGTCGAAATCCCACTCGAAATTCAGGCCAACAGGATTAGGAGTAACGTTGGTGAATGTCACTTCGAAAGGTGGGTCACAGGCCAAGGGCGGATTGGGGGTCGTAGTGAATCCAATCACAGGCACCTCTGTGACGACAATCGGAGTTGCTAGGGTCACAGCGGAGGTATTACAACTCGGCAAGGAAGTCAACAATTGCAGGGAAGGATTGAAAGTTCCTGCGTTATCGTAGACATGCACGACGCTGCCGCCGAAGGTTGTCATGGTTTCTCCATCTCCAAATACCCAGCGGTAGCCATCGATGGTTACGTTTGGATCAACCGTAGATATATCTGTCAAGGTAACGGTGAGGGGTGCGCAGCCAAAGGTCGTATCTACCTCTAGGGCAACAGCCGGGTCTGGATACACATTGATGGTGATGGAGCCAACGACAGGGCCGCCGCTGGATTCCCGAAAGTTGACGGTGAAAGTACCTGCCGATGTGTAGATGTTTTCCGGATTCTGTAGCGTAGAAGTCTTGGTATCACCAAATTCCCAAAAGAAAGAACTGGAACCAGCC
>JBCCSZ010000094.1:0-23705 GCA_039199225.1 Bacteroidota bacterium | reverse complement strand
TTTTACTCATTTAAAATTTTCTTTACTAAATATTTATCGTCAAATAACTACATTGCGTGAAAATAGAAAAAAGGAAGTAAGTGCTTGGACAAAATGGCCCGGATAATCGCCTCATTCCATTAAAAAGGACTAAGTAACTGACAGACAAGCAGGCTTATTACTTGATAAAAATCTTGACGACAAAAACTTATGCATAAAAAGAAGGTGCTAATCATTACTTACTATTGGCCGCCGAGCGGTGGGGCAGGGGTGCAGCGATGGGTCAAGATGGTCAAGTACTTTTCCAGATTTGAACTTGAGGCACATGTCCTAACCGTTAGAGAAGACCAGGCAAGCTACCTGCAATGGGACGAAAGTCTGACCCATGATGTACCGCCAGAAACTCAAGTCTATAAAACCGATTCCTTTGAACCCATCAATTATTACGCAAAGTTGGTCGGGAAGAAAAACGTGCCGACGGCCGGCTTTTCAAATGTCGACAATGCAAAGTGGTCACAAAAACTGGTCAATGCGCTGCGCAGCAATCTCTTCATTCCGGACCCTCGCAAAGGTTGGAACAAGTATGCCTATCGCAAGGCAGTGTCTATCCTGCGAAAAGAATCGATCGATACAGTGATCACTACGAGTCCGCCGCATTCTACGCAACTGATTGGTCTTAAGCTTCAACAAAAGCTGGGCATTCAGTGGATTGCTGACATGCGAGACCCTTGGACGGATATTTATTACTATGACTTATTGGGGCATACTTATCTGTCCAATAAAATCAATCATGGGCTTGAGAAGAAAGTCCTGCTGAAGGCCGATCACATCCTAACGGTCAGCAAACCATTGAAAGAGCTATTTGCTGCCAAAGACCCCAGCATTGCAGCTGAAAAGATTCACATTGTTCCCAATGGATACGACCCGGCTGACTTTGAAGGGCTGCAAAAGGAAAAGACCCAAGGCTTTACCATTGCTTATACCGGCACGATGGCGGACAATTACAAACCATCTGCCTTTTTAAATGCCCTGAGCGAATTGGTGGAGGAACAGACACATTTCGACATTCGTCTACAATTCATTGGCCGAATTTCTGATCGAATCAAACAAGAGATTACAGCCCTCGGGTTGGAGGCTGCATTCATTCCTACGGTATCCCACAGCAAGATCAACCAATATCAAAAAAATGCGGACCTATTGTTGCTGGTCATTCCAGATGTAGAAAACTCAGAAGGTATTTTGACCGGAAAGTTGTTCGAATACCTCGCTTCAGGCAATCCGATCATTTGCATCGGGCCGGAACAAGGCGATGCAGCTGCCATCCTGCAACAATGCGAAATTGGTGAGACCTTTGAGCGAAGCAAAAAGGCGGAAATGAAAGCTTTCATTGCTAAGGCTCATCAGGACTATTCTGCCCAAACGCCAAGGTCTGTCAATTGGGAGGAGATCACTAAGTTTTCCAGGGTTCAGCAAACGGCGATGGTTAATGACATTGTACGAGGGAAAAAGAGTGGCTTTGGATAAGAGCTTTGTGTGTAGAGGGGTATAGAACCATATGAAAAAATACATCACAACCATATTATTAGCTGTTTCGGCTTCGATGGTACTTTCTCAAAGTGATTGTGAAGCGTATCCGGAGAATCATATACCCACTGATTTGGTTGATGCAATGAATTACATGAATTGTAATTGGCCGGATTCAACTAAATCTGAATTTAAAAATACGCCGAAATCAGAGCTGTTCCTATATGGTGGAATGGGAATGCGTAATGCTTGGGGGCTTTGGGAAGGAAAAAATAAACTTTCTAAGTATTTTCAGAATATGGGAATCTACCATCCCGATGATATGTCAAGCATAATCATAGAAAGTTTCCATAGAAAATTGAATAATGAGCCAATATTATTGGACCAACAAGTACAGTACTACATCGCTTATTGGGAAGAAGTAAAGGAGAAAGATAAAATTACTTTCGATAGCTTAAACTTGATATTCGAAAATAAGTTTAACAATTTTAGCAGAGGTGATACTGTTCAAATTGAATTTCATTTATACAAAAACAGCGGTACAAGAATACAACAATATCCCTTTTATGAGGAAGAATGTAACTGTCTAATCAAAGGAATAATTAAAAACAAGAAGCTCAAAAAGAACAAATATTTCTATGGTAGATATGAATTACACATAAAGCTAATTAGCATTTGTGAAAAAGAAGAAATTACATTTTGGATGGAAGATACCATTCTTAAAAAGGGGAAAAAGTATAAGTTCTTTCATCTTGATAACTATAGAATTACAAAAGTAAATTCGGTTGCTAATAAAGATTGATATGTCAATAGGTCTTGTGCGAGCTTACTGCACTTAGCAAGGCCGCTATGTGAAAAGAAATTCTGCCTATGGATGGAATAGAACATTTAATAACGATTGTGGCGATCACCGCTTTTCTTGCCTATTCAAGCAGAATGGCTCAAAAGAGTTTGACCCAAGATGTTGATGGCAAATATACATTGAGGATGAGTGCTGGCTATAAATGGATAGGATTTGTAGCCGTTGCCATTGGTTTGGGCGCAGCCATTGGCATTTGGTTTTTTAGCGACCTGACTTCCATCCTCGTGGGCTTTTTTCCAATAATTATTGTTGCAGGTCCCGGCATTATTGTACTAATGTTTTACTACAAACACCGAGTTGTATTTGATGAAAAAATGATATATGTTACAAGCTGGACGGGCCGATCAGATGAAATGAGTTGGGAGGAGATAGAAGACGTGACATTTAGCCAAGTCTTGGGCTACCTAAGATTGTTTTCTGGTGATAAGAAACTGAACATCCAAATACACCTGGTCGGATTTGTTGAGCTCCTGCGGTTGATGGAAGATAAAACGAAGTTTAGAGCGGCTGATTTGAAGCTACCACTTGGTTAAAGAGCTGATGGAGTACCAAAAATACTCTGCTGTAAGAATTACTGCTTAAACTTAGAAAGCCTTGATAAATGAATCAAACGATGATACCTAAATACAAAAATTTTCTAGTCGAAGAATTACCGACAAAACTTCGGCGGCTAACAAAAGACAGCATGCCGAATTTCGGTATTATGACCGCTCATCACATGATTGAACATCTGGTATTTGTCACCAAATCACTCCCCAAAAGAAAGGGAGAGCCAGCGGCTGAATTGACCAAGAGCCAATTGTATTTTCGCAAATTTATAGAATCAGGTGCGCCATTCGAACATCGTCCAAAGGAAGGGGCCACCCTCAACGATTTGCGAACGGAAAGCATGGAGGAGGCTATTCAGCTACTGGAATCCGCCAACGAAAGATTTTACGCCCTTTTTACCTCCAACCCCAACCACAAAAGTTATAACAGCATGATGGGCGAATTCAATCTATCAGAATTGGAGTTATTCCACTACCAGCACGGTCGCTGGCACCTGTTTCAGTTTGGATTGCTCAATGCGTTTGCTCCCATTTCTGAAAAAGCCTGATGTAAACAAAATCATCACCCCGTAAAACGGGGCGAAAAGCTGAAGAAATACTAGAACAGTAATAAGACCTCCATCACCGAAAGCACCGTATCCGCCCAAAATTCGGCCGAGTCAGTACCATCGTAGCGATAGACATAGAATTTGTTCGACTTGATGTCGTGCCGCTGTTTAAATTCATTGAATTCCTTGCGTTTGTATTTCTTTATTTTCCCGATCCAAAAGTTATTCTCAACCCGATAATCGATGTTTTCATCGTCGAAATAATAGGTCAAGAAGTTACCGAAATGAATGGGGCTGTTGTTTTGCTCAAAACGGACGTAGCCAGGCTTATTTTTGATGCGCTCCCAGCGCCAACTGATGGGAAAACCATTTAGCTGATAACTTCTACGCGGCTGAATGGCAACGACCGGCGGTAGTGGAAAAGGCCGCATGCGTTCGTATTCTTCTGCCGTATAGGTTGTGTTGTAATAATCAATGGCAACACCATTTACTTTGAAATTGCTCTTGGCCAGGTTCAGAAACAGCGTATCATTTCGTCTATTGTGGATTTTGAAGACAGGATAGCCCCCTTCGGTCCAATAGTCGTAGTAAATTTCCAGATCGTCGTTTTCGTATAGGAAGTAATCGCCCGTTTCAGAGATGACCTCTTCTGATTTTATATCAAAAACCTGATATCGGTAAGAACAAGAGTTGAGGAATAATAAAGCGAGTACAGGATACAGATAGATAGCTTTCATAAGGGTTCTTTTGTCTGATTACAATATAAGAGAAATGACATTTTCTCGCATCTTGCAACGCGTTAAAGACCTGTTAAAAACTGTGAACTTAACGCTTTGAAACCCTGTAATTACAGCGACTCTTCAATTTTCGTCAAGCGCGTTTCAAGCCCTTCTTGAACGCCTTCGATCCGCTTGATCTCCCGCTCTTCCTGATCCAATAAATCATCGAATTGCACAAAGTTGTGATCGATCTTGGTTTTGATGTGCTGGATGTAAGCTTTGAGCTTTTCGCTTACTTCTCCCTCGATGCGACGCCGGCCCTTGTTGGTCTCTGCTCGGTAGCCATTGATGACCTTGCGCTTTTGCAAACCTACTGAGACGCCGGCGAATACAAGTCCTACAGCCGTTAAGACACCACCAGTAATGTCCAAAACAACACCGTTGGTGAAAGCTGTTAGTATAACCCCAATTACTGCAATGCCGCTTCCGGTCGCTAAATTGGGGGACAGGCTTCCACTATTTTCCAACAATTCCTCATCTGTAAAGTTTTCTGCCTTGCGGAGGAAATTGGCAAAGGTTTCATGTAAATCCTTCAGGACATTGGCCCGACGCTCCGCTATGTCGCTGAATATTTCGTGGTTGTCTTTTAAGATCGTTTTGCTGCTTCGGATTTTTAAGTCGATCAGCTTACCCATCTGTTGGATGCTATCTGCAATGTCGATCACCCCTTCGTTCAACTTTGTCTGCAGGCTGTTGTTCAAGTCGGATTCCATGGTAGACACCAATTGGTTGAGCCAGGACTTTACATCGTTCTTCCGGTCAAAAATAGCGCTCAAGGAACGTTTCAAGAGGCTGAAAAAAGACAGGCCGTTGCTGAGTTCCTCTTCTTTTGTTCGCGTGATGCGATCGTAGGCCGCCAGCAGATTTTCAACCAATACATCGACTTGCTTGGCAGATTTTTCCCCCTGACGGTTGAGGGTTTGCTGGATATCCTTTCGGAAACTGTGATCGGCTTCCCATTGTCGGCGTCGGTCGTCCATTCCTTTTCGGATGCGATCGTTGATATTTCTAGAGGTCTGTATGTTGTTTTGGATTTTTAAAACGGGTGCCTTTCCACCCGTAATGTGCTGGTGGATGTATTGCCGAATGTCCTCAAAGCCACTGTCCTCAACGCGGCCTTCGATTTCATCCTTGGCAGAAACCGAGAAGACCAAGGGTTCCATCAGTCCCTTCTTTTCTGCCAAATCGCGTACGCCTTGAACATTGATTGCCAAGTCTTCCGCTGGTAACAAGTCCTTTTGTTGCAAAACGAAAATGACCTTGCGTTGCCATTCAGCTTGTATGAAGTTGAAAAAATTCCAGGCCGACTGGCGGTAGGGGTTCTTGGCCTCAAATACGAAGACAATAAGGTCGGAAGCCGGCACAAAACGCTCTGTTATTTCCTGGTGGTGCTCCGCGATGGTATTGGTACCAGGTGTGTCGACGATGGCAATTTCCTGCAGTATATCAACGGGCTGCTCGATTCGCTTGATGTAATCGTTGAGCATATGACTGGACTCCTTATCGCCATACACAATCTGCTGGATGGTATCGGTCATAGGAGATGGAGCCACCTTACAAATTTCCTTGCCAGTGGCCAGCAAAGCATTGATAAAGCTACTTTTACCCGATTTCACCTCACCGACAATGACAAACATAAAGGGCTCGTCGATCCGGCTTCGCAGATCATTGACCGTCTGCTCTAGCTCTGGATGGCCGATATTAACTGTTAGTTCGTACAATTCCTCGACAATGTGGCCGATTTCCTGCCGATGTTGTTGAATACTTTGATCAATCAGTTGATTCATGCTTGTTATTTTGAAGGTCAGCTGCCATTCGTTCGGCGCATGCCTCTAGATAGGATAGGCTTTCTGGTCCAGTACAAAATAGTAAGTCAAGTACGGATAAGTTAGCCATAAATCCGGTCTTTTCTTCAAATATTTGCGGGTATTTTTGCGATTGCACCGCTTCTTGTAACGCCTCTGGCACAGAAGCCGGTCCAATGCGGTAGCGCCAATCTACCATACCTTTTTCCGGAACTTTTTGATATGTCTTTGTTAACTTCAATTCAACGTTTAGACCAATCCAATCGCAAAAAGTAACCAACAGCTTCCAATTGAGATCAAATAGCATAGGTGGTTTGCTGCACAGAATGTCATACAATTCATCGGCATAATGTTCGAAGTAGGGCGATTTTTGGTAGACAGAGCGGATGCTGTGCCAAAACTTGGGAATCCAAGGACTGTCGTACACTATTTGAACCGCCCGAATATCCTGCTGTTCGTTTTTCCCTTTGCGTAGCGGAATGCTCAGCCGGAGGGCGCCATTGGAATCACCAATCAGACAGCGGTTGCGGTAGCTCCTTTTGACATAACGCTCCTGCTGTTCGATGTACACTTCTTTGTGTGCAGCCAATACAGACATATAGGCTGTGCAAGGCATGAAATGCAATTCGATCAGGGCCGGATTTATCTGCATACTTGTTTTTTGAGGCGGTAAATATAGCAGTTCTTTAAAAAAAGCATTTGGCTTTCAGCCAATTGGTATCAAATTTGTAAAACAGAGCGTAGAATAGTTGATACGAAATTCCCTTCCATCCCCAACCTTCTTCGAACTACTATTTTCCACCCATCCCCTTATTTATTTACCGAAATCAAGTCGCGTCCATTTGGCGGAATGTTCCTCATTGGTCGCAACTTAAGTCGGCATTATTCATCTTGAATCATCGTTGTAAAGCACTCCCGGAAAGTGCCTTGCAATCCATATATGATTGACTCAGCAACATAACCATGACGTTTAAAAAAACCACAACTTTCTTTAAGAAGGTAATCATTGATTCTTTTCCTGCTTTCGACTGGGCCGCATCACCGGCCATGAAAATTCAATACTTTCCGCCGGAATACTGTCCAGAGAAAAAGGAAAGCCGAAATCGCCTACCGAATGCTAAAGCAAACTAATCAAAATCACACAATATATTCGAAAACAATTGAAACTCGATGTAATAGGATTCAAACAATTGGTTGAGGCTGCTCTTAAGGAGTTGCCTTTTTTATTTTTAATATCACATCTTTTACAACAAATGTTTTAATACCTAGTAGGCATGAATGCCACATCCCATTCCATTTGTAGCCCCAGATTGTTTTTTTATATTGCCAACCAACTTTGAACAAACCCTCCCTATGAAAAATACATGCCTATTGATCTGTCTCTGCCTACTGGGTACAGCTGGACTTGCAAACAATGTCATACCCAAGTGGCAACCGTTTATACTCGACCTAGAAGGGCCTTCCACCAAAGAAACAGACAGTGAGAATCCTTTTCTCGATTATCGTTTGAATGTTATTTTCTCAAAGGGGAAAAGGTCTTTTGTCGTACCTGGCTTTTTTGCCGCCGATGGCAATGCCGCCAATTCAGGTGCTGGCAGTGGAAAGGTGTGGCGGACGATCTTTACACCCGATGAAGAGGGGGAGTGGCAATACGAAGTGTCTTTCCGAAAAGGCAAGCAATTGGCCGTGAGCGATGATCCCTACCTGGGCCAGCCAGTCGAAGGATTAGATGGCCAAAAAGGACGCTTTCGTTGTGGGCCACCTTCTACAGATGCCCAGGACATTCGCAGCAAGGGCCGCTTGACTTACCACAAAAGTCAATACTTCCATTTCCAAAATGGTGAACCATACCTAAAAGTCGGCGCCAATAGCCCCGAAAACTTTTTGGCCTTTGCCGATATTGATGGCACCTACAGCTACGATCCAAATGCACAATTTCTAAAAAGCTGGGAGGCGCACATCGCAGATTGGAACAGTGGCGATCCGACCTGGCAAAACGGCAAGGGCAAAGGGGCCATCGGCGCATTGAATTACCTGGCTTCCAAAAGCATGAATGTCGTCTACGCCCTGACGCTCAACATAGAGGGCGATGCCAAAGATGTGTGGCCGTTCTTGTCGCACGAGCGAAAGGATTTTTTGCGCTATGACGTCAGTAAACTGGCTCAATGGGACATCCTTTTTACCCATGCGGAGTCCAAGGGGATTGTCCTGCACCTCATCACCCAGGAAAAAGAAAATGAACTGATATTGGACGATGGCTATACCGATGTAAGTCGCAAGCTCTACTACCGCGAGCTGATTGCCCGATTTGGATACCACAACAATGTGATCTGGAATATGGGGGAAGAAAATGGTCAGGTGGAGTTTTGGCCACAGGGGCAAAGCGACCAACAGCGCTACGCCATGATCCGCTATTTGAAAGACCACGACCCTTACAAAAATCCATTGGTCATCCACACATTCCCCGCCAAAAAGGAGAGAGACGAAGTGTTGGAGGCATTGCTTCACTTTGATCGCTTAGATGGCATTTCCATGCAAGTTGCCGATATTTACAAAGTACATAGAGACATCCGCGAATTGGTGGCACACTCTGGAAAATCGCGGCGCCCCTGGGTGGTAACGATGGATGAAATTGGTCCTTGGCACACAGGTACGCGTTCCGATAAAAACGATCCCCGCCATGATACTTTGCGGCAAGAGGTGCTCTGGGGTACGCTAATGGCTGGCGGCGGCGGCGTAGAGTGGTATTTCGGTTGGATACAAGCGCCCAATGACCTCAATGCAGAGGATTGGCGTAGTCGGAACAATATGTGGGAGCAAAGTGCCATTGCTGCCAATTTTTTCAAAGCGTATTTGCCATTTACAGAAATGAAGTCAAGCGATGAGTTGGTGGAGGAGGCAAGCTATTGCTTAAGCAAGGAAAATGACACCTACGTGGTCTACTGCAAAAAAGGGGGCAAAGCCAGTATTGATCTAAGTAAAGCCAAAGGGAAGTACCGTGTGCATTGGTTCGATCCTCTGGAAGGAGGGGTGCTGCAGCAGACGAGCACCCAAGAAGTAAGTGCCGGTGCAAAATGCAGCTTGGGAATGCCGCCATCTAAGCCCGCGCAGGATTGGGCCATTTTATTGCGAAAGCTGCCTTAGCCCAATGCCTTTTGTATGCGGTATCTGGAAAAACACGCTTTTTATCCTCCTTTGATTGAGGAAAGGCCATCGGACGACTTATCAATGTTGGTGGTTATTCCTGTATTCGATGAGCCGGCTTTATTGAACAGCCTGCAGTGCCTGGCCGCTTGTGACCCCTTGGTCGACGGCAGTCTGGAGGTGATCGTTGTGATCAATCATGGCGAACGAGCCGAGGAACAGGCTAAGTTGCAAAACGAGCAAACCTTCAGAGAAGCTAAAGACTGGGCTACGCAGAACAGTCGGGCAGCTTGTCGCTTTCACATTCTCTACTGTCCGGATTTACCCCATAAGCAGGCGGGCGTTGGGCTGGCGCGCAAGATTGGTATGGATGAGGCGGTTCGAAGACTGCAAAGGGCCAATCAACCCAAGGGGATCATCCTGTGTTTTGATGCAGACACCCTTTGTCCGCTGGATTACCTGCAGTCGGTTGGGGCCTACTTCAAAAAACACCCAAAGTGTCCTGGCGTTTCCATTGCCTACAAACATCCGATTGAAGGAAACGACTTTCCGTCAGAAGTCTATTCGGCCATCATCGATTATGAATTGCACCTCCGATACTTTTTAGCTGCCAAGCAATGGGCGGGCTTTCCGTATGCTTTTGAGACCATCGGCTCGGCAATGGCTGTACGTGCAGATGTATATCAACAACAAGGTGGCATGAATAAGCGCAAGGCAGGGGAGGACTTCTACTTTTTGAATAAGTTTACTGTTTTGGATCATTTTGGGGAGATAACCAACACCGCTGTCTTTCCATCGCCCCGGCGCTCCCATCGGGTTCCCTTCGGAACGGGGCGGGCGGTTGCAGAAATGCTGGATCGGCAAGGTCCTTACAAAACCTATGCACCTTCTTCCTTTATCGAATTGAAGCAAACTTTCGAGGCTCTGCCATTTATTTATGTCGAGGATAAATTGGACTGGGAAGCGCGTCTACCACTTCAAATGAAAGCCTACCTGGCACAGCTCGGGTTTGAAGAGAAACTGCAGGAATTGAGGCAGCATACTCGCTCTTTCGATGGGTTTCGAAAGCGTTTTTTCCGTTGGTTCAATGCTTTTTTGATTATGAAATTTGTGCATTTTGCCAGGGACCGAGCTTATCCGGATGTAGCTGTGGGAGAGGCAGCCAATTGGTTGTTGAAGCATCTCAAACAGCCAATTGCCAATGAAAAGGATGCCAAACAGCTGTTGCTCCAATATCGTCAACTGGCCTATCGAGATTAATGCAATGCCGCTCTAACTTCCAGTCCGTTCAAAATTTCTCCTTCTTGCTCATTCCACCAGTTCAATCGGTCGTAGACCTTCGACTCATCAAAATAGTGCAAAGCCATTTTGACATAGATGTGGCCGTGTTTGGCTTCTGAGGTCCAGAGCATCTTGTAAAAGCGTTTCAGCTCCTCGTCTTCCAAGGCATTAGCGACCATCTTGAAGCGCTCGGCTCCTCGCGTTTCAACGACCGATCCGATCAATAGCCTGTCCAGAAAACGTTCTTCGATGCCCGAATGCATCTTTTTGATCAAGCCCTTGATGTAGGGGTCGCCCGGGATGGAGTGAGCCAGTTGGATGCCCCTTTTCGCCATCACCGCATAGACTTGCTGGAAATGTTCCAATTCCTCGACGGCCGTATCGATCAATTCCGGGATGATTTCTGTCCGATCCGGATACTTGGCAACCAAACTCATAGCAGTGGCACTGGCCTTGCGTTCACAATCGGCATGATCTTGCAAAAAGCTGTTGAAGTCTGCCATAACGGTATCAATCCATTCTTGAGAGCTGGCAACAGAGAGGTCCAAGTTGAGTTTCATAAGGAACGTGTTTAAAATTGGAGAGCAAAAGTAAGAAACGATGAGGTGCAAAACAAAAAACCGAAGCTCGCAGTGAAACCTCGGTTTTTTGTTTTGCGCTAATAGAGATGCTTAAAGACTGGAAAAGTGAATCAATTGACCTTTGTAGTCAAATTTGGTTTCCTGCTCTTTCATCCCGCTCAAGCTTTCGTGAAATTCTTTATTGATTTTCCGGATGCTTCGATCCAGCTTATCATCTGTCATCGTGATGGCCTTCCCATTGGAAACAGCATCGGTGATGTAGCCATACAAGAGTGCTTCGTATTGCTTTTGAAAAAGGTTGGGGTGGTGGAATATGTCTGTTCCCAGTACCTCGTTGCCACTGACAACCATGATTCCGATGGCATTGTCATAGGCGCCCATTTTGTGGCGGAAAAAGTCGAGGTAGTTGTTCCGCTGCTTCGTGAATGCCTCCGACTGCTCCAAAGCGGCATACGTACCTGTGCTGGTTTGTGCATTGTTCAAAGCGGTCAATTCACCTACCTTTTTCCAAATTTGCTGTTGGTTTTTGCTGTACTTTACCGTCCTGCGCAAATCATTGGAAGCCATATTGTAGTAGCCTGAAAAAGCAAATGCTTTTTTATTGGTCAATGCCATTTGACGCTCCGATTCACCCTCTGGCAATTCCGTTTTGTACTGCCAGCGATTGGGCTCCACACAGAAAACAGCAACATCCGTCAGGGTCCTTGGCGGAACGACCATATCGTGTGCAATCACGCGGTCCTGCTTACCACCTTGCACCACATCGCCTGCCATGATATACACGGTATCTTTTGATTTGTTGTGTATGGTCAGCGCATTTACACTGCTTTGATCCGTACGCAAACCGTAGGGCTTTTTCTCGGTGATGCGGAAGCCTTTGGTATCGATGGCTTCTTTCAAATTGATCAGTTGCGCATACCGCTGGTTGGAAGCCAAGAAGGCATCGCTGGCAAGTATTGGATAAATGCGCATATTTTCATAAGTCAATGCCTCTGCTCCCTCTAAATCTACTTCAAAGCTGGAATATTCCTTTTCCTTGGCAGTTTGAGGAACCGTTTGTTGGTTGTTTTGGCAGGCAGATAAAGCCAGCAAAAGCAGTAGACATAATAAGGAGTGTCCATTAGTTTTCATCATGTCGATATAGATTTAGCCGAAATGTAAATGTTTTGTTGATTTTTTACAGCCCATCTTTTTCTAGGCCAATGGAGAAATTAGGATATAAATTCAACAATATCAAGTTAATTCGGTTGAAATTATCACTTTCTACTTGATGAGGGAAACAATCGGTATACCGTTTCGCTGCCGAAATTTTCGTACGTTTGCCCTCTCATAAAAAACGCTTTTGGGTAATCTATGGAGTGGAACAACAATTACAAGGGTTTCTTAGTCTTACTGGCTTTTTTGTTTTTGGGTAATTTGTTGATAATGAATGACTTGACCACTGTGTTAAGCCAGGGTGAGGCCGATCTTTTGTTGGTGGCTCAGGTAGGTGCCGGCGCCGATTCTTCGATACCTCCTCTCATTTCCATCTTTTATAAGTTTTGGTACGATTGGACGGGCTTGCAGTTGTTTTGGTATCGCTTGCCGTCTGTGTTATTACTGCTGGGTAGCTGTGGGCTGTTTTACTTTTTTGGACAGCGCCTTTTTGGCAAATACCTCATAGGAGCTACAAGCTTGGTGTTTATGAGCAGTTGGTTGATTGGTAATACGGCAAAGTTTGCTGTCAGTGACAATTGGTTGTTTGCCATTCAATTGATCAATGGTCTTTCTCTGTTGTATTTTGTCAAAAAAGCTTCGCCTGCCTGGGATCGCGTGTTTTGGATCACCCTGTTGTTGGGAGCGGCCATTGCGCCCATACAAATGGGCTTGTACAGCGGTATTTGGTGGCTGTGGCTCAAGTTTCGGCATCCCAAAGGCCACCAGTTAAGCAATCCATACCTGTGGCTGTTGTACCTGCCCCTTCCGCTGCTTTCCAATCAACTGGGCACTCCGCTTTTGTCGGATCAATCTTCTTTTTTCAATCAGTCTTTCTTTGCCTACAAGGGCTACTTCATTGCCTTGGGCATCGGTTTGATCCCCTGGTTGGGTTTTTTGCCTGCTACCTTGGTCGATACTTTCAAAAAGTGGCGGCGCTCGGAGGAAATGGCGATCATTTTAGTCGGCTGGCTGTTGGCCTCTCTAGTGGCCAAGTCCATGGTAATCATGCTCGTATTCAGTTTGTTGATTGCTCGCCAGCTTACAGCCTATCTTTTGGACCGTTATCCTTACAAGAATTTGGTTAAAGGCGGAGTGGTACTGCTGATTATTTTACTCTTTTGTGCCATTACAGTGGGGATGATCAATAGTTTTTATGGTTTGCAAGCCCTGGGCTATCGTTCAGCGATGGCGGTTGGTGCGAGCTTTTGGATTTTTTCCTTTTTGGGTGTTTTGGGCCTGTATGCCAAAAGCCGGAGTATGATTCATGGTGGGTTTGGCATGGCAGGTGTGTTGTTCAGTGTTTTGTTTTGGACGCAGTGCAACCCGATTATTGAACAAAGTCGGTCGGCTCCGCGGCAAATCGTCAGCATGATGGAATCCATTCCAGACTTGCGGGCAGGAACAGAGTTGGTCTGGTCTGTGGATGGTCTTGCTCGCGACAACGTATTCCAGGTTTACCAAAATGCTTCCTACAAGGCCAGTCAGGTAGATGTACTGGAAGTAGGGCCGCCCAAGCCTGCTGTCACAGGAGGACTGCCATCCTATAAATTGACCGAAAAGCCATTGGGCAAGGAGGAGGAAGCCACACAAGATAATCCACTCATTGTGAGGGCAAGAAAAAAGCTGCTGGGCGAAGAAATGTACCTCCTGATTGAGCCAGTGCTACTGCTGGAAGAGGAAGAACAGTAAAACTACCAACAATAAAGTCGCTACTCCTACCACCATAAAGAATTTTTTCTCTTCTCTTTTGTCTCTGGCGGCTGCTTTGCGTTTGCGCTTTGATTGAGCCATATCTGATGATTTTAGATTAGGGTCGATTGATAAAAAATGGTAAAGTATTTGTTTAGACTAATGTAATGAAAAAGGTATTTATTTCCAACTTTCCCCTCTGCAAGCATTTAGGAAGCCGCAGAAAACGACAACTCTGTAAAAGCTGCGCGTACATTCCGATGCTTTAATCAATCGATAAAACCCGACATATGGGCATCAATTACATCAGTCTCACTTGTATCATTTTCGGACTTTTTGCTTTTGGATCGCTTAACGCGCAAACGGGCAGTACTTGCGCAGACCCTTTTGAGATTCAAAGCATCCCTTTCCATCAACTCAATGCGTCGACAGAGGGCTTTGGCGATGATTACAGCACCAGTCCCTGTGATGCCAACTACATTACTGGAAATGATTATGTACTGTCACTCACGCCAGCTACATCAGAATACGTGACCATTCGATTGGAAAATGCGGATGCTTGGACTGGCCTTCATTTATTGGATAATTGCCCGGACGCCAATCCGACTTGTGTAGGAGCAGACAATCAATCTTCGGCTGGCGTCAGAGAAATTGTAGATGTAAAATTAGAAGCAAATACCACTTACTACATCATTGTATCCTCATTTGCGGCTCCCCAAAGTGTCGATTTTGACCTACACATCTTGGCCGGAACACCTCCGGCTGCCGGAACGAGTTGTTCCAATCCAAAACAAATTGGAAGCTTGCCGTTTCTGGACCGGGGCATCAATACCGGAGATTTTGGCAATCTGCACAGTGGAACGGGACCTTGTGCCGCTGAAAATGAAAACTACCTGAATGGCAACGAAATCGTTTATGAATACATCCCTAGCGCCAACGAGGCGGTGACCTTGGAGGTAAGCCAGCTTTCCGGATTTTTTGCCGGTTTGCAGCTATTGGACGCCTGTCCAGAAGACAATCCGAATTGTTTGGCCAGCGACTTTAATACAACCCAGACATCTGACTTGATCTTAGAAAATATTTTGTTGGAAAAGGGAACTGCCTATTACATCATCTTATCGACTTGGGAAAATCCGCCCAGCATCAGCTTTGATCTCTCTTTAACCAGTATTCGGTCTTGTAGTGATCCCACTGACTTTAGCATTGATCAGCTCACCCAAACCTCTGCTTCAATCAATTGGGCGGGTGATGCTACCAATTGGAATATTCAATTGCTGCCACGGGGAGCTTCACCAGGCGCCATAGGCAGCAAGGTGACAGAGCGGCCTTTCCAGCTTAACAACTTGACGGCCAACACTCTTTACGACCTATACATTCAATCAAACTGTAAGGCAGCAAGCCTAATGATTACGGGGCTATATGATGGGCCGCTCTCAGGTGGTAACCCCAAAGGCGTAGAATTGTATGTTCTCAACGATATTGCAGATTTGAGCGACTATGGAATCGGTTCGGCCAATAATGGAGAAGGTACCGATGGCATTGAGTATACATTTCCAGCCATCTCTGTTACTTCCGGCACCCATTTGTATTGGGCATCCGATGGGCCGCTCTTCAATCAGTTTTTTGGCTTTGATCCTGATTTCGTCAGTCCTGATGCACTGGTCAATGGTGATGATGCGGTCGAATTATTCCACAACAGCCAGGTAATTGATGTCTTTGGTTACATTGATATTGATGGGACAGGGCAGACCTGGGAGTACAAGGACGGATGGGCGTACAGACGGCCAGGCCAAGAAGCCAATGATGGCTTTTTTGATCCAGAGAAGTGGTTTTACAGTGGTATTGACAACTTGGAAGGGAATTCGACCAACGCAACTTGCGATGTGCCATTTCCGGTTGGGACCTTTGAGCCACCTGCCACTTTGACTTCCGATTGGGCAGGGCCTTTTACATTTAATACCTTGCCAGAGGAAGCTGCTTGCGGTGGTATGTTTTTGGACAATGGTGGAACCTATGCCAACTATACCTCCAATCAACAAGATACTTTTACCATCTGTCCAGATCAATTAGGCTTTGTCGTCAAGGTCGAATTTCAGAGCTTTGATGTAGAGGCCGGAGATGGTTTTTGCCTGGACGGACTGACCATTTACGATGGAGAAAATACGGAAGCTGCGATTATTCCACCTAACAACGATCAAGCGGCATGGTGCTGGAACAGCGAGGAGAATTCCCCCGTTGGTACCGGCGATCTGGCTGGCCGAACCATTGCTTCGACTGGGCCGAGCGGCTGTTTGACCTTCGTCTTTGAGTCCGATGACAGTGGCAATGGCAGTGGTTGGTCCGGCAATGTAATTTGTACGGCAGAACAAGATTGTTCGGCACCAGATGAGTTAATGGTCAGCAGTGTAGCATCGAGTAGTGCAGTGCTCAGTTGGATGACGCAAGCCGATCGCGCAGTAGATGTCGACATCGCCTGGGGCGAAAAAGGCATCACGCCTCAAACTGGAAATTTAGTCAAAAATGTATCAGCTCCTTACACATTGGAAGGTCTGGAACCAAGTACGATTTATGCCTACTATGTCAAGCAAAATTGCGGAGCCTTTGGCAGTAGTGAATGGGCTGGTCCCTTCAATTTCATCAGTGCTTGCTCTTCCTCTGTAGGCGACGAAATCGAGAATGCCATTCGGGTCGATGCTTTCCCGTTCGTATCCAGTGGATCGACCGTAGAATGCTATAGCAATACCTTTGGCCATCCTTCCTCCGATGCCTTTTATGAATTTTCTACAGACGATTGCATGACTTCTGTTACAATCAGTAGTTGCAGCGAGCTAACGGATTTTGATACAGTCATTCGCCTGTTGGATTCATTGGGCAATGAGGTTGATTTCAACGATGATGCAGTGGAAGCGGATTGCAGTGAACAATTGGATGCATTCAACCGGCTATCTGTTTTATACGCAAGGGTCAATCCCAATACCAAGTACTTTGTCATGATCGAAGGCTTTGGACCCAATGAGGGCATTTTTGAAATTGCCATTGAGGAAGGCATATTGCCAGCCTTTGAGATCGAATCGTCGGCACAAGCTGCCAGCTGCTATGGAGAGACCGACGGCCAGATTGATCTTGAAATTATTGGTGGTGCTGGTTCTGTGGACGTTCAGTGGAATACAGGCCAAAGTGGAGTAGCCATTTCTGATTTAGCAGCCAGTATTTATACCGCTACAATAACCGATGCTTGTGGCAGTTCTCAAGAAATATCCGTTGAGGTGGAGCAGCCAGATGCCATCCAGCTGGGGGTAGAAGTCGTTCACGAAAGCAGTGTTGGAAAGGCCAATGGCTCCATCAGCATGCAAATCAATGGAGGCGAGCTGCCATACACCTACGAATGGAGTAACGGCGCCCTTTCCAAAAACCTGATAAACTTAGTAGGAGGGGAGTACTGTGTGACCGTAACAGATCAAATGGGCTGTACCGTTAGCGAATGCGTCACCATCAATTCTGGGCTGGTGTATGTCAGAGAATTGGACGAGCTGAAGTTTATAGAGTTGCAGCCCAATCCGGCATCGGAAGCATCCCGTTTTCGATTGGAATTTGAGGAGGCTGTTGATTTGGAAATCTCTGTCTTGAATTCTTTGGGCCAATTGGTTTGGAAAATCACAGACGAAAACGTACAAAAGAAGGACTATCGCTTAGATGTACGCAACTTCAGCAACGGCATCTACTTTATTCAGCTCAATTATAAAAACTACGTTGTTTCCCACAAGCTGGTTGTCGAGCGATAGCTCTCTCTGATGCTATTGAATATTGACCTCCAGCTTTTTGTGGCCTGATTTGTCTTTCAAGATCAGGGTATGTGTTCCTTTTGGTAGAAACAAGGACTTCTTTTCGCCTATCTGACGAATTTCAATGACATCGATTGGAACGGCATGGTCCAAGTCTTCTCCTGTTGGATAAGCCAAAGCCATGCAAGGATAGCTCAATCCGTATTTATCTGGATTGAAGGGATAAGGCGTCCGGTCCAAGTAATCACCCAACCAATTGGGTCGGCCTTGGCGCTCCCAGGTTCTGGGGTGGGCAACTTGTAGGTCATAGGGGCTCAGCTGTTGGGTTTTACCAAAAACCAATGTCTTATTTCGCAACTGATATACACTTGGTTTGGTCACCTTCACACCCTTGTAAAGTGGATGCAATCCCTCGGGACAAGATTCACTCAAGCTGACTTGATCGATGGTGTAGGGGTTGGTACTGGAAAATTGATTAAACCACTGTGCCATCGTCTTCGAGCCGTCGGAGGTCTCCTGGATGTATGCCGACTGCGCCAAAACCACAATTCTCGCTTCCGAATCTTTCTTAAATAGGCGCGTTAAATTCATAGCACTGGCCCACTGTTTGGCGCTGGCAATAGAAGAAGGAGCAGAGGCATCGTCAATATGACCTTGCCGACGTAGAATATTCAGTGCTTTTTCAATCTCTGAGTCGCGGGGTTCGAAAGGTACGAGCTGAAATCCCAGTTCCAATGCCGTCCGAATCAGTTGGCCGTAAACAGCTTCGCGACTGGCCAGCCCAGTATTCAAAACCGGATAGCCCCTCTCTGCCAAATCCTTGTCGTCGTATCCCAATGATTGGAGACATAAGTAGCGAAAACCTTGATCATACCAATCTTGTAGCAGACCAATCACAAAAGCTCGCCCCTGCGGATTAGCTGGCGCTTCATTGATAAATACGGCCCGTTGCCCTTCTGTTTCTTTCAAAATAATTTCCTGCGCACCAATTGCTTTGGCATCTTTAAACTGCTGTCGCTCTTGTTTCGAAACAGCCGGTCTAGGGGGCGGACAATGCCAATTTGGGTCGTAATGTCCATTAAAGGAGCGCGACAATAAATCTTCTGCCGGAAGGTCTTCCGAAAAGCGGTAAACATACTCCGGCCCCAAAACAGATTTAGTATTGCCGATGGCGCCACTAACAACGAACTCCACTCGGCGATTTTGCTGCCTTCCGGTAGTGGTTTCATTATCGGCGATCGGCTTAGAGAAGCCATAACCTTTGGAGCTGAGGCGATCGGCTTGAATGCCGCTATCGATGAGGTATTCATAAACCGTTTTAGCGCGGTTTTCAGATAAGCTCAGGTTGTGGCGTTCGCCCCCTTCCGAATCTGTATGTCCTTGGATGTTCAACCTCAAGCCAGGATTTTTATTGAGAATCCGCACCAATTTATTCAACTCTTGATAAGACTCTTCCAGCAAATCATATTTATCCGTTTCAAAGTAGATGTTTTCCATGATAACGGATGCGACCGAGCCATCGATCCGATAATACCGACTGGGCTCGTAATCGACCGCAGTACTTTTAAAAGCCTCTATGTAAACATCGTCCAGGAAAAAGTATCCGATGGCCAACTCATGTGCTGCACCCGGCGCTTGAAACTGGCCGATGTACAAATAGGTATGGGCGGTATCTGCCACGAAAGTACCACTCACCTTGGTCCACTTTTCAGGCTCCACAAAGGTGTTTTCAGTTGCCGGAAGCTGTGGAACACCCGTTAAAATTCTTTTGTCAAATTGATAGCGCTTCTTGTCAAAACGCAGGCCAAATTGATTGTTGAGCGACATAGCCACCGGCTTGCGTTTGGAGTAAAAACTCGGCATAGAAATCCAATATTCCACGTAATACTGTTGGCCGGGAACCAGGGGTGCTTTGAGCTTGATGCCCACATACTCAGACCAAAAGTCGCCATTGATGACAATGCCAGCCATATTTCTGCCGCTGTGCGCCAGACTGGCTTTCAGATTGCGGCTTTGAAGGCGTGGGCTAATCAAATCGGTCGAAGCCTGATTGGGGACGACCCAGTAGCGGACTGCTCGCTCGAAGTCCTTCCCAATTTTGCTCATAACCGTTGGTAGGTGGTCGTATTCTTCAAATCCTGGATTTTCAATGATGTTTTGAGCATGAATTGGTGCTGCAGAAGGACAGAACCACAGGGCCAACAGTAGCGTTCGAGGCCACACAAATAGCCCTTTCTTGAGAAACGATAAACATTTTTGAGTGTAAAAAAACGGCATTCAACTGTAGTTTAAGCTTAAAACGAATTCTGCTTGGAATTCTTGTCTCTTGACGGCTGCTCTACCTTCTGTTTGAGCTAAATCTTTCGGGATGTTGGCGATGAAAATCTGTGTGATCCTGGTAAAACTTGGCCAGTTGGCTGACTTTTCCCTCTCGAAACAAGCGACCATTGAACGTGATGCTGGTAGGTTGACCCTCTTGAAAGCCATTTGGCAGTACGACACAGGGATGTCCTGTCAGATTGGTCACCACTAGGTTGCTACTGGCCCAGGAAGGACTCAAATACACATCGATCTGGTGCTTATTGAGCATTTCCTCCATTTGACGGATCAGCTCCGTTCTCAATCGATTGGCCTGCAGGTATTCGACTGCCGGAATGAAACGGGCCGCCCGGAAGGTATTTGGCCACGACTGTCTAATTTGGCGAACCAACAAGCTGTCTCGATTGCTTCGGGTAAGCTCATCAAAAGCCGCTGCCGCTTCTGCAGTCAAAATCAAGGTCAGGTCTTGTAGTTCTGGCAATTCGATTGGAATCAGCTCCACTCCGAGCGTGCGAAGTTTTTGGAGGGCAGCGCTGTCCTGATTGTGAAATGGATAAGACCTATCGAAATCAGTCTTTAGATAGCCGACCCGCCAATTTTGTACTTTTTCAGTTGCATCATAATTGAGCGGAAAATCCAAGGTAGAGGGATCGTTGATGTCTTTACCTTGGATGGCATCCAATACAATCAGGCAATCTTCAGCCGAGCGGGCAATTGGTCCGATCTTATCCATGGACCAACTCAGTGCCATGGCTCCATCGCGGCTGACGCGTCCGAAGGTAGGTCGCAGTCCGCTGGTCCCACAGATGGTAGAGGGCGATACAATCGATCCCAAGGTCTCTGTTCCGATAGCAAAAGGCAGCAAACCCGCCGAAACAGCCGAGGCAGAGCCTGCAGAGGAGCCACTCGATCCGGTTTCTGGATTCCAGGGATTTCTGGTCATGCCACCATACCAAACATCTCCCCAAGCAAGTGCGCCGAGCGTCAACTTGGCAGTTAGAATGGCTCCAGCCGCTTCCAGCCGTTTTATGACTTCAGCATCCTGATTGATGACTTGCTCTTTGTAGGGCATGGCTCCCCAGGTAGTTTTGTGGTTTTTGGTCGCCAAAAGGTCTTTTGCTCCATATGGAATGCCATGGAGCATGCCTTTGTAATTTCCTGCGGCAATTTCTCGGTCAGCCTGCTTGGCCTTTGCAATTGCTTCTTCGGCTGTTAGGGTGATGACACAATGCAGTATGGTATCGAATTCCTGTAGTCGGTCGATGCAAAATCGGGTCAATTGCTCGGATGTTAACTGCTGGGTCCGGATCAGCTCTGCTAATTGGCGAATGCTCAGAAAGGCCAGTTCATTCTTGTTTTTGGGTAGAAGAACGGGTGGAGGTGGGCCGTAGTTGAGTGGTGATTGTACTTCGGGTGGTTTAAAGTTGATAGGTAAGGGGTTGAAGACCATTGCTGGTGACCAGCCATTTGGAATATCAGTCTGCCGATTGCTTTCAAAGTTTTGACGATAAGACTCTAGGTCTGGCAGCATAGAATCTATTTCTGCCTGCTCAAACTGCAAACCCAGCAACCTACTGGCTTGTTGGACCTGCTCGCGGCCGATGTCCGATTCAATCAAATAGCGATGGGAAAAACCACCCAGCGCAAAGCAGCAAAGGGCCATTAAACTGTATCCAATGATCTTATTTTTCTGAAGTTTCATAATCTATTTTTAATTTGAATACCCCGTATGTCTAGTGGTTTTGAAGCCATCTTACGTCTGGATGCTAAACCCATGTCAAATTTTTTTAGCAAATATTGAAGCGCTAGTTCTTGTGGAGAGTTGGCTTTTGTTTTTTTGCCCATTGTTCGATGTTCTCATGAAACTGATCAATGGCCTTTTCGTGAAAGTGTGGATACAAATTCTTATCACGGAACTTAGAGTCGCTCCTAAATCGGCTGACGTGGGACACCTCTGTCCATTCAGAATCGATGCTTTTCAAATAGACTTCTTGAATTCCTTCAGATTTGCCGCAGTCGAGGTAACAAAATTCAATGTGTTTATTGTCATGATCGATTCGCTTTATTTGGTGTGCTACAGCTACATTGGCAATACCCCAAATGCGAAGATTCAAAAAAATCATTTGCGATTCCTGGAGTGATCCGATGACATCTTTAGCATAGTAGATACTATCGTTTGCTGGGTTGTAAAGCATGGCAAATGAAACAATTTTACTGTTCCAGGACTCTCCTGGCTCTGCCGACAGATAAGCCGACCACAATTCTTCTAGCCCCATTTTTATTCGATAGGTTTTTAGATGCATCCGAAAACCTGTTTTATCCTCTTTGCGGTAGCAAGTAGGTTGCAAATCATTGATAAAGTTTCGTCCAATTGATTGCTGTTCTTCCACCAACTTTTGAATTTTTTTGTGTGGTACCTTCGACCAATCGATTTGATCAAAGGCTTTCTGAGCGAAAGTAGGTACAGCAGCAATCGCCAAAGCAAAAAATAGACTATAGTAGGAAAGTCGGATTCGTGGCATAGGTATGAGCATCGAATGGTGGAATAGTGAAAAATAGACAGACGACATTAGCGGTAGAAAAGATAGCAAAAAATAGGGGCTTGACGGTTATGCCAGGGTGAAAATTGGGATCGGCCAGGAAGGCGTCACGAAACATTGGCTGTTGTGGGGGAGATATGGTTTGGGTCTTTGTGGGTGGGCCCACCCACTTGTGTGACACCAAATGCCACACCCTTCGGCATTGCGCAACGATCATTGCTTCGCCAAACCCAACCTCGGAGCTTTCCTCCGATTAGGTGAAATTCTTGGAATTCCTACTCCATTTTGGTACCTGAACTGGAAGAATTCGCCTATAATAGGACACGGCACCCCCCGAAATTCCATAAAAAAAATTCATCTTTTTTATTTCGTAAAGCATAAGTGCCTAAATAGCAGTTCGTTGTACAGCTTAAAAAAATAGGCTGAACAAATTGTAATTTTTATAAATTATCCCAAAAATGCGATCAATACACCTGCTGCCACTGCAGAGCCAATCACCCCACTGATATTGCTCGACATGGCATATTGAAGCAGGTGATTTCTGGGATCGACCTTCAGGGCGAGTTCATTGGCTACCCTGGAGGCCATTGGTACTGCGCTTAAGCCTGTTGCACCTATGAGCGGATTGATTTTCTTAGTAGAAAATACATTGTAAATTTTAGCAGCTACAATTCCTCCGACAATGGAAATGGCAAAGGCAATGAATCCTCCAGCAACGATCAAGAGCGTTTCGCTATTCAGAAAGGTAGTGGCCGTCATAGTGGCACCGACTGTCAGACCCAGGAAAATAGTTGCCGCATTCATAATGGTATCCGAGGCTGCTTTGAACAGACGATTGGTATCACTGCCCACTTCTTTTACAAGATTTCCAAATAGCAGCATGCCAACAAGGGGAACAGAAGAGGGAATAAACAAGGCTATGACTGTCCCTAGGATGATTGGGAAAATGATTTTGACCGCTCTGATATTTTTGATCTTTGTCTTGTTGGGATGTAGTTTATCTTGCTCCTTCATGTTGATGGCCAATTCTTTTTTGCTTACGGTCAGTCGTACAACGAAGGGAATGATGACCGGAACCAGGGCCATGTAAGAGTAGGCGGCAATGGCAATAGGTCCCAACAAGTGTG
>JBCCSZ010000093.1:0-24002 GCA_039199225.1 Bacteroidota bacterium | reverse complement strand
TTGCCGGCCTTGCCAGTGCCATCCGGATGGCTACAAAGGGTTTTCAGGTGGAAGTCTACGAAGCCAACAGCTATCCGGGCGGTAAGCTGTCCGAAATCCGAATGGAAGGCTATCGCTTCGATGCTGGTCCTTCTCTATTCACCATGCCCATGTACATAGAGGAGCTGTATCGACTGGCGGGCAAACCCATAGAAGATTATTTTGCGTATCAAAGGCTGGAAACTGTCTGCCATTATTTCTGGGAGGATGGTACCTTTCTGAAGGCGTTCAGCGATGTGGACGCTTTTTGCAAGGAAATCGAATCAAAGTTAGGCATAGACTCCCAGGCAGTTTTAAACTTGTTGGAAGACAGCCGCTTTAAGTACGATGCTTGTGGAAAGATATTTCTGGAAAAGTCGCTCCACCGATTGTCTACTTGGACCAATAAGGAGGTCGCAAAGGCCGTACTAAAAATTCCTCGCTTGGACATCTTCAGCAGTATGAACGATGTGAACGAAAAGCGACTCAAGCACCCCAAGCTGGTACAACTCTTCAATCGCTTCGCTACCTACAATGGCTCCAACCCTTACAAGGTTCCTGGGTTATTGAACATCATCCCACACTTCGAGCACCACATTGGGGCGTTCTTCCCAAAAGGCGGCATGCATGCCATCACGCAGGGCTTATATAGATTGGCTGTCGACCTAGGAGTACAATTTCATTTCAAGCAAGCGGTTCAAAAAATTGAGCTGGAAGGTAAAACAGCTACAGGTATTCATACAGACAAGGGGTATCATCCCTTCGACTTACTCATCAGCAATATGGATATTTGGTTTACCTATCGAAAATTGCTCCCCGACATTCCGCATCCGGAAAAACGACTCCGACTGGAAAAGTCTACCTCTGCGCTGATCTTTTATTGGGGCATCAAAAAAAGCTTTCCTCAGCTGGACCTACACAACATCTTTTTTAGTGAGGACTACAAGCAGGAGTTCGCAGAGTTGGACAGTGGCCGCGTATATGATGATCCAACTGTTTACATCAACATCACAAAAAAGCACGAACCAACGGACGCTCCAGAGGGTTGCGAAAATTGGTTTACGATGATAAATGTTCCTTATGACAGCGGCCAGGATTGGGATGCACTCATCCAAACGGCCCGAAAGAACATACTGAGCAAGCTGAAGCGGCAATTGCAGGTGGACATCGAACCACTGATCGAATGTCAAGCCATCCTGGACCCCAGGAGCATCCAACGCAAAACCTCGTCTCATCTGGGAGCCTTATACGGGACCAGTTCCAACAATCGCTTTGCTGCCTTCTTACGGCATCCCAACTTCTCTCAGCGATTGAAAAACCTTTACTTCTGCGGTGGTAGCGTTCATCCAGGTGGTGGTATTCCCCTTTGCTTGTTATCCGCCAAAATAACAGATGAATTAGTCACCAATAATTTGACCCAAAACGTATGAGCGAGCAAGTATCTTCCATTAAACCCATCCTTGGGAATCGTTCCGATGTAGCCATCGGCGTTCTAATCATTCTATATACCGTGGGCGTTTTGGGTACGCTGTTCAATGTACACGATCAGTTTTTATTGTTGACCCCCCTCAATTTGTTGATTTCATTGGGAATTGTATTGTATTTTCACCCTCGTTGGTCCATAGCTACCGTTTTGTTATTGATCGCCTGCTATACCATCGGTTTTTTGGCAGAGGTGTATGGTGTCCAAACTGGTCAGTTGTTCGGCGATTATGGTTACGGTCCTGTATTAGGTTGGCAAGTGCAAGAGACGCCTCTGATGATTGGCGTCAATTGGGTCATGCTGGTTTATTGCGTCGGAACGTCGGTCAATCAGTTTATGCCTCGGGCGCTATGGGGGCTAAAGGTTTTGATGGGGGCCATCCTCATGGTTAGTCTCGACGTGCTGATAGAGCCTGTGGCCATGCATTATGATTTTTGGTCCTGGGAAGGCAATATAATCCCTATGCAAAACTATATCGGTTGGTTTTTGGTGTCACTTATACAATTTGCTTGCTTTTTCTGGATAGAAAGTCAAACCAAAAACAAAGTGGCATTCGTTCTGTTACTACTACAGTTCGCTTTCTTTTGGATTTTGGGGTTAAATTGGTAGCTTTTACAGCTTAAGAAAATAAATAAAAGGCATCATAGATGAATATTCTTGTCTACAGTTTAGTTACGATAGCGACGGTCTGCATCATGGAATTTGTGGCTTGGTTTGCGCATAAGTATATTATGCATGGCTTTTTATGGTCCTGGCATGCAGACCACCATCTACCACATCATAAAAAGGACGGTTTCTTTGAAAAGAACGATCTGTTTTTTCTCGTTTTTGCCATTCCCAGTGCCGCTTCATACATGATTGGTTCAATGACACCGCAGTTCTGGATTTTCTTTGTCGGTGTGGGTATCTCCATTTACGGCTTGATTTACTTCCTCATACACGACGTATACATCCACCGCCGCTTCAAGTGGTTCAGTCAGCTGGATGGACGTTACTCCAGAGCCATTCTTCGGGCGCATGGCGCGCATCATGCCAAACAAACCAAGGAAGGTTGTGAGTCCTTTGGTCTTCTTGTGGTCTCCAGAAAATATTTTAAGGCACGTAAAGAGTGGAAAAAATCCCTGGATTCTGCATGAATCAATTCCGGTTTTTCATTCGTTAAAAACCTAATGTTTGATGATAGATTGAAGGCGAAATATTAAATTAGCCGAGAAGATCAACACACGGACGTTTGGAAAGTCAATTTATAGATAAGCTTTTTCGCTCCTTTAGCCTTGAGCTGCCCCGGCTCGAGACCCTGGACCAATACCTAGATTACATCCTTCCGCTGATTCGCGCCTGGTCGGAAGACCTCCGGGAGCATGAATACTACCTTGAAACAAGGTGGAAAGAAATACGGGATGACGATCAGTTTCACGAGGATGTCCTTCACATTTTTCGCGCGGAGAACGAGTACCTTCTTTCGATGGATGGCAACATCAGCAAGGGGCAGTGGCAATTGCTCGCCCGCTCCAATACGATGATTCTTGAACGGCTGGCCGATGATGCTGTCGTGACCAGTGAGCTGTTTGATTTGGCTTTTCTCAACCGGGATTTTTTCATTCTAAAAAAACACGGCAGCCACCAACGCAAGTATTTCGTCATGGCTCGCGAGAACATTGCTCGTCGATTGGAATGGCGCGATACGATGGAGCTGTTGTTCAATAGCTATCGCAGTAATTCGCAATTCATTATCTTCGTGGTCTTGGCAGTGGTAATTGTGGCAGCCTTCATTGCCTTTTCACTTTTATGATAGTGCAGCCAAATAAAAAAGGCGAAGATCACTCTTCGCCTTTTTTATGCTATAAACTTAAGCTGATAAAGCCTAGTGTACTTCCTCTTTCTTCAAGGCATTGAGCATTGTTGAACCAATCTGAGCTGGAGAATTGACAACGTGGATGCCACATTCAGCCATGATTTTCATCTTCGCCTCTGCCGTATCGTTTGCACCACCGATGATTGCACCTGCATGCCCCATCGTCCGCCCTTTTGGAGCGGTCTGACCAGCGATGAATCCAACAACTGGCTTGGTAGCATTTTCTTTGATCCAATAAGCAGCATCAGCCTCCATATTACCCCCGATCTCTCCAATCATAATGATGCCCTCTGTCTCGGGATCGGCCATCAAGAGCTGAACAGCTTCCTTGGTCGTTGTTCCAACGATGGGGTCACCTCCAATTCCGATGCAAGTAGACTGCCCAAGTCCTGCTTTGGTAACTTGGTCAACAGCCTCATAGGTCAGTGTACCAGAACGGGATACGATACCAATGGTTCCTTTCTTGTGGATAAAGCCTGGCATAATACCGACCTTCGCCTCTTCTGGTGTCATCACACCTGGGCAATTAGGCCCTACCAACCGACAATCTTTGTCCTCAATAAAAGCTTTTACCTTCACCATATCTTGTACCGGAATGCCCTCTGTAATACAGATGATGACCTTGATCCCTGCATCGGCAGCTTCCATAACAGCGTCGGCAGCAAATCTCGGTGGCACGAAAATGATAGAGGTATCAGCCCCAGCCTTGCTGACAGCTTCTGCAACAGTGTTAAAGACGGGCTTGTCGAGATGTGTTTGTCCTCCCTTACCAGGAGTAACACCTCCTACGACATTGGTTCCGTATTCGATCATTTGGCCAGCATGGAAGGTTCCTTCCTTACCAGTGAAGCCCTGAACGATGATTTTAGAATCTTTGTTTACTAAGACTGACATGGCAAATTTTATTTAGACCAGCCCGTAGGCGGTACAATTGGTTAGAACAATATCAAATGGTAGTTAAAAAGATGAGAACAGCTGAAAGGCTCATTCGCCAAGTGCTACTCATTTTCTTCTACAATAATGAAGACATCTTCATTATTTTTATTCATATAGTAATTCTCCCGGGCAAATTTTTCCTTATTACGCTCTACATCCTTAATATCATCCCGCACTTCTTCGATCTTCTCCTCATAAAAAACTTTATCCTGCTCCAATTTATCGAGCGAACTCTGCAGCCGCCATTGGGTCAGAAAATCGTGCTTATCAAAGAAGATCATCCAGAAGAAAAACAGCACCAATATCACGAAATAGGCATTTCGGACAGGAGCGGGTATTTGCTTCAGTATGGGTTTAAAAGGATTGTTGCGTATGGCCATCGGGATGAATTTTATACAAATATAAAATTTTCTAGCGACCGATGAGGGCCTTACCAGGGTAGATTCCTGAATCCCCCAATTCCTCTTCGATCCGGAGCAACTGGTTGTACTTCGCAATCCGGTCTGAACGGGACGCAGAACCAGTTTTGATCTGTCCGGTATTGAGTCCAACAGCCAAATCGGCGATGGTGGTATCTTCCGTTTCACCTGAGCGGTGGCTCATCACAGAAGTAAAGCTGTTGCGGGTAGCCATTCTAACAGCATCGATGGTTTCCGTCAGAGAGCCAATCTGGTTGACCTTGATTAAGATGGAGTTGGCAGATTCTTCGTCAATCCCACGTTGCAGACGCTTTGTGTTGGTCACAAAGAGATCATCCCCAACCAATTGCACCTTATCGCCTAATTCCTTTGTCAAGATCGCCCAACCGGTCCAATCGTCCTCATGCAGTCCATCTTCGATGGAAAGGATTGGATACTTGTTGCACCAGTCTTTCCAGTAACTAACCATGTCGCTGGAACTCAGCTTGTCGCCGGTAGATTTCTTGAAGTGGTAAACCTTTTCTTCCTCATCGTAGAATTCGGAAGCGGCAGCGTCCATAGCAATGACCAAGTCTTCACCAGGCTTATAACCAGCCTTCTCAATGGCTTGAATGACAATCTGGATGGCCTCTTCATTGGACTTGATGTTGGGAGCAAAACCTCCTTCATCGCCCACATTGGTTGAATATCCTTTGGACTTCAGCACCTTCTTGAGGTTGTGAAAAACTTCAACGCCCATGCGCAAACCTTCGGAAAAGAAGTCTGCACCAACTGGCATAATCATAAATTCTTGGAAGTCTATACTATTGTCCGCATGAGAACCTCCATTGATGATGTTCATCATTGGAACGGGCAGAACATGCGCGTTTACACCTCCGATGTAGCGGTAAAGCGACTGGTTACTTTCCAGCGCTGCTGCTTTCGCGACGGCCAAAGAAACACCCAAAATGGCATTAGCACCTAGTTTGGACTTATTTTCTGTGCCATCCAACTCGCGCATCAAGTTGTCGATGTAGATTTGCTCAAAGATATCGATGCCGATTAGTTCTTCACGAATCACATCTTCGATGTTCTTACAGGCATTCAATACACCTTTACCAAGGAATCGCTGGGCATCGCCATCACGCAATTCCACGGCCTCATACTTTCCGGTGGAGGCACCAGAAGGGACTGCCGCCCGCCCGATGAACCCGTTGGACGATAGCACTTCAACTTCAACAGTCGGATTACCTCTAGAATCGAGAATTTCTCTAGACCGGATGTCTACTATTTCACTCATAGGTTTAGTGGTTGTTATTCTTTTGAGTAGATGATAATACAGGCGTTTTGTTGGTGTATTTGGATAGGACTTGAATGAAATCATCGAAAAGGTACCTCGAATCATGGGGTCCAGGAGCTGCTTCCGGGTGGTATTGTACCGAAAAAGCATTGCCTTCCCGCAGTCGGATACCCTCTATTGTATCGTCGTTGAGATTCATATGTGTAATCTCAAGTACATCTTGCTTTTCTTCAATTGCTTCTGTACTGACGGCAAAACCGTGGTTCTGGGTAGTGATCTCACATTTGCCAGATAGGAGATTTTTGACCGGATGGTTGATGCCTCTGTGGCCATGGTGCATCTTGTAGGTTGGAAGACCAGAAGCCAGGGATAGAACCTGATGCCCCAAGCAAATGCCGAAGAGTGGCTTGCTCGTCGCAATAATCTTTTTGGTAGTCTCGACGGCATAGTCCATGCTCGCAGGGTCTCCAGGGCCGTTGGAGAGGAAGTAACCATCTGGCTGCCAAGCTTCCAGTTCCTCAAAGGCAGTTTTTGCAGGAAAGACCTTCAGGTAGCAATCGCGCTCTGTGAAGCAGCGAAGGATATTTTGCTTGGTCCCAAAGTCCAGTACAGCCACTTTGAAGGTCGCGTCAGGATTTCCAAAGAAATAAGGCTCTTTGGTACTGACTTTTGAGGCCAGTTCCAATCCCTCCATATTGGGGACTTTGTCCAGCATCTTTTTCAGCTTATCTACATCGAGAATCTGGGAAGAAATGATGGCATTCATGGCTCCCTTACTCCGGATGCGACGGACAATGGCTCGGGTGTCGACATCTGAGATACCGACCAGCCCTTCATCTTCAAAGTATTCTTGTATGGATTGATCTGCGACTTTGCGAGAATATTTCCAAGAGTAGTTCTTACAAATCAGGCCAGCGATTTTGACGCTTTCGGACTCTGTTTCCTGGTGTTTTGTACCATAGTTACCGATGTGAGCGTTGGTGGTTACCAGAAGCTGACCAAAGTAGGAAGGGTCGGTAAATACCTCTTGGTAGCCCGTCATTCCTGTGGTAAAGCAGATTTCTCCGCTGGTTGTTCCGATTTTGCCGACAGATTTGCCGTGAAATACTGCGCCATCTGCCAGAAGCAGTACAGCGGGTTGTGGTTGAAACTTACTCATAGGTCTTGGTTGGAATTGGCGGTAAAGATAGCATTTGAATATCATACAACAAAAAAGGGTAAGCAGTTTAAATTGCTTACCCTTTTTGTATTTTCTATAAAGCTGTCGTCATTATTCTTCCTCCTCGTTAACAGCAGTGGCAGTTGTTGCTGCAGCAGCTGTAGCCTGTGATGCTTTCTTCTTACCTCCCCCTCTTCTGGAACGGCGACGACCGGAGCCTGATTTTTCGGCTTTTCCAGCTTTTTTATTCTTAGCAGGATTGACGTATACTTCGTTGAAATCGACCAATTCAATCATGGCCATTTCAGCAGCATCGCTTTTACGAAATCCGGTTTTGATGATTCGGCAGTATCCACCTGGACGATCTCCGATCTTTGATGCGATCACATCAAACAATTCTTTGACAGCCTCCTTATTTTGCAAGTAGCTGAAAACTACCCGGCGAGAGTGGGTCGTATTGTTTCTGGATTTGGTAATCAGCGGTTCGATGTGAACCCGCAGTGCTTTTGCTTTTGCTAAAGTTGTCGTAATCCTCTTGTGGGTGATCAAAGCGATCGAGAGGTTTTTTAACAGGGCTTTACGGTGTCCTGCTTTGCGTCCGAGATGATTGAACTTCTTACCGTGTCTCATCTTTTCAGATTTTTAAAAGTGATGAACATCGCAGCACTTCTTCTAGCCCCTTTTACAACCGGTTTAGGAAAGCCAGGCGGTTACTGCATAAATTTACCAGGCAAGAGCAAACCTGCCCGGTACCGGGTTTGAAGAGTCTTAGTCTTCGTCCAACTTGTACTTAGACAAGTCCATTCCGAAGGTCAGTCCCTTATCTTGCAAGAGCTCTTCGATTTCTACCAAAGACTTCTTACCGAAGTTCCGGAATTTCAAAAGCTCGTGTGTATCGTATTTCACCATTTCTGCCAAGGTATTGATCTTAGCTGCTTTGAGGCAGTTGTAAGCTCTGACAGACAGATCGAGGTCTTCCAAGGAAGTCTTCAGCAATTTACGCATGTGGAGGATGTGCTCATCCACAATATTGTCTTCTCTGCTGGAAGCATCGTCGAAGGTGATGTTTTCATCTGTAATAAGCATCAGGTGCTGGATCAGGATGCGGGAAGCCTCCTTGATAGCATCTTCTGGATGCATGGTACCATCTGTCTTTACGATGATGGTTAGTTTTTCGTAATCGGTCCGTTGACCAACACGCGTATTGGAAACGTTGTACGCAACGTTTTTGATCGGCGTATAGATGGCATCAATTGGAATGACACCGATTGGCGCATCTTTGGGAAGGTTTTCGTCTGCAGGAATGTAACCGCGTCCTTTGGTGATGGTCAACTCCATTTCCAGGTTGACGAAAGGTTCCATGTGGCAGATCAACAGGTCGGGGTTCATCACCTTGAATACGTTGGTATGCTCCTCGATGTCGCCTGCGCGGAATTCATCCTTACCATTGATGGTCAAATAAATTTTTTCGTTTGTTACATCCTCATCGGCAATCAATTGCTTCAGCCTAATCTGCTTCAAGTTGAGGATGATATCTACTACATCTTCCACGACGCCTCTGATGGTAGAGAATTCGTGTTCGACACCAGCAATACGGATAGCAGAGATCGCAAAGCCTTCAAGAGAAGAAAGCAGAACCCGTCTAAGAGAATTGCCAATAGTTTGGCCAAAACCCGGCTCCAGCGGCTTGAATTCGAAAGTACCTTCGAAGTCTGTTGATTTCTGGAGAATAATTTTATCGGGCTTCTGGAAATTTAGAATAGTGCTCATGCTTTTGAAGTGGTTGGTTTGGAAAATAGAGACAGACAAAGCATTATACGTAACATTTGGCAGCAAGGTACATATCCGAGCTGCCAAATGGTAGAATTTACTTTGAGTACAATTCGACGATCAACTGTTCGTTGATCTTTTCAGGTATTTTATCGCGCTCTGGGTATTCCAGGAAGATGCCTTCCATTTTATCAGGATTGAACTCCAACCAGCCATACTTGCGAACGTCAGATTTGCTCTGTACACTGTTGCGAATGCTTTCCATGCTTTGCGATTTTCCTCTAACTGCAACGACATCATGGGGACGAAGTGTCATAGAAGGCACATTTGTGACAACACCATTGACGATTATGTGCTTGTGAGAAACCAACTGACGAGCTGCGCGTCTAGTGGGAGCAATCCCCATACGGAAAACCGTATTGTCGAGGCGAGCTTCCAAAAACTGCAACAGCACTTCACCTGTGACGCCTTTCTTACGACTGGCCTTTTCAAAAGCATTGCGGAACTGGCGTTCCAACACACCATAAGTATATTTGGCCTTTTGCTTTTCCATCAACTGGAGTGCATAGTCAGATTTCTGGCGGCGACGGCGAGAGTTGCCATGCTGTCCCGGAGGGTATTTCTTCTTTTCGAATGCCTTACTAAAGCCAAAGATAGCTTCACCAAAAGCTCTTGATTTCTTTGTCTTCGGACCCGTATATCTAGCCATTGTTTGATCTACAATTAAAAATGAATGGAAAAATTAGACTCTTCTGCGTTTTGGAGGACGGCAACCATTGTGCGGAACCGGTGTGACGTCTTTGATGCGGGAAACCTTGATTCCCGCAACATCGATGGCACGAATGGCAGCTTCTCTTCCAGAACCAGGTCCTTTCACAAAAACTTCAGCTGTACGCATTCCTGCTTCATAAGCCACACGAGCAGCATCAGCAGCAGCAACCTGAGCAGCATAAGGTGTGTTCTTCTTGGAGCCTCTAAATCCTGCCTTACCAGCAGATGCCCAAGAGATCACCTGCCCTTGCTTGTTGCACAGAGAGACGATAATGTTATTGAAACTAGCTTGAATGTAAGCCATACCTTCTGGCTCGACATTTACTTTTCTTTTCTTCTGTTTTCTTGATGACTTTGCCATGTCCGCAATTTGAACCCCTCCTAGAAGTGGGCTAATATGATGTTAGTTAATTCAAGTCAATTACTTGGTAGCCTTCTTCTTGTTGGCAACCGTCTTACGCTTACCTTTACGGGTACGAGCGTTTGTTTGTGTACGCTGACCACGTACAGGTAACCCCTTCCGATGGCGCAGTCCACGGTAGCATCCAATATCCATCAGGCGCTTGATGTTCATCTGCACTTCAGAGCGCAATTGCCCTTCGACTTTGTACTCTTCCTGGAGAATGGTCACGATCGAGCGAATGTTATCATCCGTCCAATCATTCACTTTAGTACTTTCATCGATAGAGGCTTTCGCCAAAATCTTTTCGGCGGTTGTTCTACCGATACCATATACATAAGTGAGACCTATAACGCCTCTTTTATTCCGTGGTAAATCAACTCCTGCAATACGAGCCATAACGTCTGTGTATTATAATATTAGGGATCAAAGTCTAGCTTAACCTTGGCGCTGCTTGAACTTTGGATTCTTTTTGTTAATGATGTAGAGTTTACCTTTTCTGCGAACGATCTTACAATCTGCCGAACGCTTCTTAATTGATGCTCTTACCTTCATAATAGTTTGTATTTAATCGTTACTTATAACGGTAAATAATCCTTCCACGGGACAAATCATATGGAGACATTTCTACTGCAACCTTGTCACCAGGGAGTATTCGAATGTAGTTCATCCGCATTTTTCCCGAGATGGTTGCGACAATTTGGTGGTCATTTTCCAAGCGAACTCTGAACATTGCATTGGAAAGCGCCTCCTCAATGATCCCATCCTGTTTAATCAGATCTTGTTTAGCCATATTTTCAATTTCGGTGGGCAAAGATACGAAAAAAATCCTGAATCTCTATGGATTATACTAAAAATCAATGCTACACCGGGCGTTCCTCCTTCAATCCAACCTCTTTCACCTCACTATTTTTCACAATTTCCGCTGTAATCAGGCTGTGGTCGGAAAGTATATCTGCCTTATCTTCTGTAACACATATGGTATGTTCGTAATGTGCAGAGGGAGATTTGTCCTTCGTGATGATTGTCCAACCATCCTTGGATTGCCTTACTTCTTTGCGCCCCAAGTTGATCATTGGCTCAATAGCAATCACCAATCCTTCCTTCATCTTAGTCCCTTTTCCCCTCTTGCCATAATTGGGTACTTCCGGTGCTTCATGCAAATCCCTTCCCAGTCCATGACCAACCAACTCCCTGACCACACCATAGGGATGCTCTCGCTCGCAATACTGCTGAACGGCATGGCCGATATCTCCTATTCGATTGTTGATAACAGCCGCGTCTATACCTTTGTAAAGAGAAGTGTTGGTAACGCGTAACAGCTCCATGACATCTTCGGATACATCACCGAGTGCAAAAGTAAAGGCGCTATCGCCAAAGAATCCATTTTTGTAGGAACCACAATCAACAGAAACAATGTCTCCATCTTTGAATTCAACATTGCTAGGGATGCCATGTACGACGCATTCATTGACGGAAATGCAAAGGGTGGCAGGGAATCCTCGATAACCTTTGAAACCAGGCTTTGCCTGGTGGTCGCGAATAAGTTCTTCCGCTTCCTTATCGATCTGCATTCCAGTTATACCTGGACGAATTCTACTGGCAACATGAGCTAGTGCCTTACAAACAATCAGGCAACTTTCCCTGATTAATTCAATTTCCTCTGCAGTTTTATAGAAAATCATGGATGAATGTAAGATTATCGTATTCAGTTAAAATAGATCGCGTATACAAGAAGCTGTAGCATAACAGTGTCTAATATAGACCAGTTACAAAACCATCTACAAGTGAAAAAGTTCTGACAATCTTACATTTCGAGGACGCTGCCGACCCAGAGTCTACATATTGGCTCCGATGCCTTGTACACCACTGCGTCCTTTGAGTTTTCCAGATTTCACCAGTCCGTCGTACTTACGCATCAACAAGTGTGAATCAACCTGCTGCAAGGTATCGAGTACTACTGCAACGAGGATCAACAAGGATGTTCCACCAAAGAACATCGCGAAAGTAAAGTTGACACCAAAGCTTGCAACGATGGCAGGCAAAATGGAAATCAGTCCCAAGAAGATGGAACCAGGCAGTGTGATGCGGGTTGTAACAGCATCAATAAAATCGGCAGTCTTTTTTCCTGGCTTAACACCAGGGATGAAAGCATTTTGGCGCTTAAGATACTCTGCATACTGCTTTGGATTCACCAGCAAGGCTGTATAAACATAGGTGAACAAAACAACCAGCAGGAAGTAAATTATATTGTATGGGACAGAAGTAAAATCATTGAGCGCCATCAACCAACTGTTGGTATTCAAGTCGCTGTCTGCGCCGAGAAACTGTACGGCAGTACCTGGCAAGAACATGAGGGCCTGCGCAAAGATGATCGGCATTACACCTGAAGCGTTTACCTTTACAGGAATGTAATCACGGGCGCCCTGTACTGGCATGTTGTGCGCGCCACGGCCCACCATTCGCTTGGCAAATTGTATGGGTATTCGTCGAACCCCCTGTACGATTAGGACCGTCGCCATAACGACCAGGAATAGTATTGCTATTTCAACAACAAACAAGATGGCATTACTTTCGAGCTGCTGCTGCAATTCGAAGACGAATGCTCTAGGCAGTGTCGCGATGATACCGATCATAATCAGCAAAGAAATACCATTTCCAATTCCTTTATCAGTAATTCTTTCACCGAGCCACATAGCAAAGACGGTTCCGGCAGAAAGTATGATAATATTAGAGACCCAGAAAATTCCCTGTGGAATCGTGGCATCGACAGCCCCGGGTTGACTATTAATCCAAGTAAGATACCCACCACCTTGTACCAAAGTGATGGCAACAGTCAGTAGACGAGTGATTTGATTGATCTTTTTACGTCCTGATTCTCCCTCTCTTTGTTGCAGGCGCTGAAAATAAGGCACTGCAAATCCCATGAGCTGAATGATGATAGAAGCCGTAATGTAAGGCATGATCCCCAATGCGAAAACTGCTGCATTTCCGAATGCCCCTCCGGTAAAACTATTGATCAGCCCCAAAAGGTCTGTCGCATTTGTGGATGCGATATCTTTCAACCTTGATGGAATAACACCTGGAAGAACGACGTAGGAACCAAAACGGTAAACCATGACTAAAGCTAGAGTAAACAGTATTCTGTTTCTAAGCTCTTTGATTTTCCAAATGTTTTTTAAGGTAGTAATCAGTTTTTTCATCACGCTATTTTAAACGATGGTTAAACTCCCCCCTTGTGCTTCGATCGCACTTTTAGCTGTCTCGGAACAAGCATGAGCTGAAACACTCAATTTGCTCTTCAACTCTCCGCGTCCCAGAATCTTTACTTTGTCCTCTGGTCCGACGATGCCGTTGGATACAAGGGTTTGTAGATCGATTGTATCGACTTTATACTTGTCGCTGATAGCCTGTAGGCGACTCAAGTTAATGGGAACATAAGCAACTCGATTGGGATTCTTAAATCCTCTCTTTGGAAGACGCATTTGCAGTGGCATCTGACCACCTTCGAAATTGCGCTTGCGCTTATATCCTGAACGAGATTTGGCTCCTTTGTGGCCACGTGTACTGGTACCACCTCTTCCGGAACCCTGTCCTCTCGCAATGCGTTTGCGTTTCTTGATCGCCCCTTTGGCTGGCTTTAAAGTATGTAATTCCATTGGTTTTGCCTTTTTGGAATATTGATAATACGGAACAACTATGACAAATGTTCCACCTTAACTAAGTGACTTACCTTATTAACCATTCCGACAATCTGCGGAGTGGCTTCGTGTTCGACACTGTGGTTGATTTTCCGCAGCCCCAACGCCTTGATCGTATCTTTCTGGCGCTGATTTCGGTCGATAATGCTGCGAACTTGTGTAATCTTGATCTTGGCCATTTGTCGCTTATTTAGAAACAGCAAAACTTAGAGCTGATAAAGCCGGAAGCAAAATTCATGCAAATTAGCCCCCAGCTCCGTGCAACGCAAGTCTAAACCTTGCTTATTTTAACCTTTAAACAATTTTTCCATAGAAATACTCCGCTGACGAGCCACTTCCATTGGGCTGCGCAGCTTCGCAAGTGCGTCGATGGTCGCTTTGACAACATTGTGTGGATTTGGAGAACCCTGGGACTTCGCTAGTACGTTTTGTACCCCGGCAATTTCTAATACAGCCCTCATCGCACCACCAGCAATTACTCCTGTACCATCTGCTGCAGGCTTAATGAAGACCTTTCCTGCCCGATACTTCCCTTTTTGCTCATGTGGGATGGTTCCGTTGTACAATGGAACCTTGATCAAGTTCTTCTTTGCATCATCAACTGCCTTTGCAATGGATTCAGAGACATCTCTAGCCTTTCCAAGTCCATGCCCTACAGTCCCTTTACCATCACCGACCACAACAATGGCGGCAAAACTAAATGTACGTCCACCTTTGGTGACCTTTGCTACCCGGTTGAGGTTGACGAGCTTTTCTTTCAACTCTGTATCTGCTGGCTTGATTCTATTAGGAGTATTCTTTGCCATTTTATGATATTTTATAGTTTGAGGCCCGCCTCACGCGCGCCATCTGCTAAAGCTTTTACTCTACCGTGGTACAAATAACCGCCACGATCGAAAACAACTGCTTCGATATTATGTGATTTGGCTCTTTCTGCAATCATCTTACCAACCAGTTTGGCCTGGTCTGACTTATTGCCACCACTGCTGACCACAGATGCGTCTCTTGAATCTGCAGATGCCAGTGTATGCCCATCAATATCGTTGATCAGCTGAGCATAGATAAAGCGATTGCTGCGAAAAACGCATAAACGAGGTCTGCTTGCCGTACCGCTTATCTTTTTACGGACTCTATAATGGATCCGCTGTCTTCTAAATTCTTTAACATTTTTCATTTTATCTGAAATATTTATATCGAAGCAGATAAATCAAATTTTGTATGCGATGTACTTTGCAAAGCTGAACCCACCGCAGGTTCCAATTACTTAGCAGCCGTCTTACCAGCCTTACGACGAATGATTTCACCAACAAAACGGATACCTTTTCCTTTGTAAGGCTCAGGCTTACGGAAGGCACGAATCTTCGCAGCAACTTGTCCGAGTAGTTGCTTATCGATGCTTTCCAAGCGAACCACTGGTGGCTTACCCTTTTCGGATATTGTTGTTACCGCTACTTCGTCAGGTACGTAAAACATGACAGGGTGAGAATAACCGAGAACCAGTTCCAGCAATTGTCCGGTATTATTTGCTCTATAACCGACACCAACCAAAGCTAATTCTTTCACAAAGCCTTTGGAAACCCCCTCTACCATATTGGCAATCAGGGAACGGTACAAGCCATGCATTGCACGGTGGCGTTGTTGGTCTGTTGGACGCTTGACAAGCAACTCACCATTTTCGACCTCTATTGTCAAATCCGCATTGACTTGCTGGGTCAACTCTCCCTTTGGTCCTTTGACAGTCACCAATTTAGACGGATCGACTTTAATTTCGACGCCAGTCGGAATGCTTACAGGTGCTTTTCCTATCCTTGACATGATTCGTAAATTTTAAATCTTAATAAACGTAGCAGAGAACTTCTCCACCGATATATTCTTGCTCGGCTTTCTTGTTGGTCATCAAACCTCTGGAAGTAGAGATGATCGCAATACCAAGGCCATTGATTACTCTGGGCATACTGTCTGCCTTAACGTACTTCCGTAGTCCAGGCTTACTGATTCGTTGCAACTTCTGGATGACAGGCTTCTTTGTCTTATTGTCATATTTCAAAGCAATCTTAATCATCCCTTGCTTACCCTCATCATCGGCAAACTTGTACTTAAGAATATATCCTTGATCGTAAAGAATCTCTGTAATGCTCTTTTTAGTCTTAGACGCAGGAATTTCCACAATCCGATGCCCGGCTTGCTGTGCATTTCGGATTCTAGTCAAATAATCTGCGATCGGGTCTGTTACTGCCATTTTAAAAATTTGTTTAGCGTTATTACCAACTAGCTTTTGTGACACCCGGAATCTTACCCTCTAGGGCCATCTTACGGAAGGTGACACGAGAGATTCCAAACATTCTCATATACCCCTTAGGACGTCCAGTTATCTTACAACGGTTGTGTAAGCGAACTTTAGAAGAGTTACGTGGCAACTTATCCAGCGCCTCATAATCTCCCTCTTCCTTGAGCTTTTTGCGGAGTTCCGCGTATTTGGCAACCATCTTAAGACGCTTAGCTTCCCGAGCAATAACGGATTTCTTAGCCATGATTCTTAGTTTTTTTGATTTTTGAAAGGCATGCCCAATTCCTTCAACAGGGCCAAAGCCTCTGCATCCGTCTTGGCAGTCGTGACGATCGTGATGTCCATTCCCGTAATCTTATTCACCTTGTCGAGGTCGATCTCCGGGAAGATGATCTGTTCCGTGATCCCCATGGAGTAATTACCACGGCCATCAAAACTTTTGTCGCTGATTCCTCTGAAATCCCTTACCCTTGGCAGTGCAAAAGAAATGAGACGCTCCAAGAATTCGTACATGCGGGTGTCTCTCAAGGTTACACGCGTACCGATCGTCATTCCCTCTCTCAACTTAAAGTTAGAGACAGACTTACGAGCCTTGGTAGGAACAGCCTTCTGGCCAGCAATCAAACTCATCTCAGACAAAGCCGCATCAACCAATTTCTTATCACCAGTTGCAGCGCCGACGCCTTGGTTGAGACAAATTTTCACTAAGCGAGGAACCTGCATGATGTTTTCATACTGGAATTGTTCTCTCAACTTTGGAAGAACTACCTCCTTGTATTGCTTCTTGAGTGTTGGTGTATAACTCATCACTTAATAATTTCTCCTGATTTTTTAGAATAGCGAACCAACTTGCCGTCCACCAATTTGCGACCAATACGCGTTGCCTCTCCTGTTTTTGGATCAACCAACATCAAGTTGGACATATCCACAGGTGCTTCCATTTCGACGATACCCCCAGGGTTATCCTGAGTTGGTTTCATATGCTTCTTGACGATATTGCAACGTTCTACGATGGCCCGTCCTTTGGAAGGAAATACCTTGAGGACTTCGCCTTTGAGACCTTTGTCATCGCCCGCAACAACCACTACTTGGTCTCCTTTTTTGATGTTCCACTTTGGGGCGAACCGATCTTGTCTATTCTTTCCAGACATTTTTAAAAAATTTATGAGTTCTGCTGGAGAGCAGCTCTTGTGGTATTTTGAAAAATCAGATTAAAGCACTTCAGGGGCCAGAGAAACAATCCGCATAAAATCTTTCTCACGCAACTCACGGGCAACTGGGCCGAAAATACGTGTTCCTCTTGGTTCGTCATTGGCAGTGAGCAATACCACAGCATTGTCATCGAAGCGAATGTAAGAACCGTCTCTACGGCGAATTTCTTTTTTGGTCCGAACAACGACTGCTCTGGAAACCGTACCTTTTTTTACACCACCTGGGGTGGCTTCCTTCACGGTGACGACGATTTTGTCCCCTATTGAAGCGTAACGGCGCTTTGAACCTCCCAATACTCTGATGCAGAGTACTTCTTTGGCGCCGCTGTTATCGGCAACATTCAGTCTGGATTCTTGCTGTATCATGATGCACTTAAATTTTGACCCCCGATCTCTGTCGGATGATATATATTATTTAGCTCTTTCAACGATCTCGACCAAGCGCCAACGCTTGCGCTTGCTGAGAGGGCGAACTTCCATAATGCGGACAGTATCACCAACATTGCATTCGTTGTTTTCGTCATGAGCCATAAACTTCTTAGTCTTCTTGACGAACTTGCTGTAGAAAGGGTGTGGCAGTCGACGTACAACAGAGATGGTAATGGACTTATCCATCTTATTGCTGGTCACGACTCCGACTCTTTGCTTTCTGAGATTTCTTTCAGCCATTGTTATAATAATAACTTGTTTTGCAATTCTTTTTTCTTAGTTCTTCCGGCGACGAGCGCGAATCCGAGAGCGGTTTGCCAACTGCTCTTCTGTGTAGCCATTCAACTCCCGGCGACGAATCTCTGTTTTCAAGCGAGCAACGTCTCTACGAACTTCCTTCAGCTTGATCGGATTGTCCAATCCTTTGATGGCATGATCAAATTTCAACTTTTGATACTGAACCTCAATCTCGCTCAGTTCGCTCTGCAATTCGGCATCTGAGAATTCCTGAAGTTCTAAAAATTTCTTACTTGCCATTTTTGACAGGATTAATATAGCTTGTGAATAAAAATTGTTTAACCTACGTAGTCGGGACGAACGACTGTTCTTGTCTGAATCGGAAGCTTTTGAGCTGCCAAGCGAAGGGCTTCCACAGCCACCTCCTCGGGAACACCATCCAATTCAAAAAGAATACGACCTGGCTTTACTGCCGCTACCCAATGGTCCAGAGCACCTTTACCCTTACCCATACGTACTTCCAGGGGCTTAGAAGTAATGGGCTTATCTGGGAAAATGCGAATCCAGACATTACCTTCCCTTTTCATATACCTCGTCATCGCAATACGAGCCGCCTCGATCTGTCGGTTGGTGATTCGTCCCATTTCCAACGCCTTTAAACCGAATGATCCAAAGGAAATACGACTTCCACGATTGGCAAGACCTTTAATCCGGCCTTTCTGTTGCTTGCGATATTTCGTTCTTTTTGGCTGTAACATTGGTCAAAATTTAATGTTTCGTACCTAATAATCTGCTACAAAAAATTACTTTTGAAAAAAGCAGGGCAAAGGTACAGCTTTTTTTCTAATTTTCTAATTATTTGACGCCAACTGGTCGGAAAGGATTTAACGTCCTCTCTGATTGCGACCGCCATCTCTGCCACCACGCTTACGTCCACCGTCTCTACCTCCTTTTCCTTCTTTCTTGGAGACACCTACATTCGGAGACAGATCGCGCTTACCTAGAACCTCACCACGGCAAATCCATACTTTGATACCGATTTTTCCGTAGACTGTCTGAGCTTCTGTCAATGCATAGTCGATGTCGGCACGGAAAGTATGCAGAGGAATACGTCCATCCTTGTACTCTTCCGAACGCGCCATTTCAGCTCCGTTCAATCGACCAGAGATGCGTACCTTAATTCCTTCGGCACCTACCCGCATAGTAGATTGAATAGACATCTTGATGGCCCGACGATAGTTGATACGAGCCTCGATTTGCTTGGCAACGGACTCTCCTACGATGGCAGCGTCCAGCTCAGGCTTGCGAATTTCGACGATGTTGATCTGAACATCCTGGCTGGTGAGCTTGCGAAGCTCTTCGCGGATGCGATCTACCTCAGAACCACCCTTTCCGATGATGATACCTGGGCGAGAGGTATGGATCGTAACAGTGATGCGTTTCAGGGTACGCTCGATGATGATTCTAGCGATTCCACCCTTGCGTATCCTTGCTTTGAGGTAGTTGCGAATTTTTTCGTCCTCAACTACTTTCTTGGCAAACTCTTTACCGCCAAACCAGTTGGATTCCCATCCTCTGATGATTCCTAAGCGGTTACCAATTGGATTCGTTTTTTGCCCCATTAGATCAAACTATTATTGATTGATGATTTATTCTTCAGTTGTTTCTTCTACGACATCCGCCTCTTCTACATCCGTATCTACAACGGTTGCATTCTCTTCACTGTCCAGCTTAACGCGGTTTTCCACAATGATGGTCACATGGTTGGTGCGCTTACGGATGCGATGTGCTCTTCCGTGTGGAGCCGGGCGAAAACGCTTCAGCATTGTTCCTTCATCGGAGAAAGCCTCCTTGATGTACAGATCGTAATCATCTGCACTTACAGCCATCCCATTTTTGTATTCCCAGTTTGCAATGGCAGATAGGACTACTTTTTCCAACCAGGTAGCAGCTTCTTTTTTGGTGTAACGCAGAATGTTCAAAGCATCATCTACATTACGACCGCGTATGACATCAACGACCAGGCGCATTTTCCTAGCAGACATCGGACAATTTTTCAGTTTTGCTACGGCTTCCATTGTTAATTTTATTTATGATTTTCGCATGATGCTGCCTCTGCTTGGCAGTCCAGTCAAAAAATACGAACTAATTACTTCTTCCTGTTACCGGCGTGGCCTCTAAAGCTTCTGGTTGGAGAAAACTCCCCTAGTTTGTGGCCTACCATGTTTTCCGTAATAAAAACCGGCACGAAGGTCTTACCATTGTGAACAGCGATGGTTTCACCTACCATATCCGGAATGATCATGGATGATCTTGACCAGGTCTTGATAACCGTCTTTTTGTTAGACTCTTTGGCCTTCAATACCTTGTTGATCAGTTTGTAATAAACGTATGGTCCTTTCTTAATTGATCTAGCCATTGTTCAACTATGTTTTTTGCCAGCGGCTCTAGAGCTGCCTGCGAAATTAATTTCTTGATTTGCGCTTGGAAATGATCAAACGACTAGAGGATTTGCGCGGATTCCGCGTTTTTTGCCCCTTAGACATAATACCTGTACGAGAACGTGGGTGACCTCCAGATGCTCTACCTTCACCACCACCCATCGGGTGATCGACTGGGTTCATAGCAACACCTCTTACACGAGGACGACGTCCGATCCAACGCTTTCTACCAGCTTTACCAAATACCTGTAGACCGTGATCCGGGTTAGAAGTTGTACCGATGGTACATTTGCAGGTCAGCAACACTCTTCTAACTTCACCTGAAGGCAACTTAACGATGGCATACTTTCCTTCGCGCCCCATCAACACAGCATATGTTCCCGCGCTACGAGCCAAGGCAGCTCCCTTGCCTGGTTGCATTTCCACTGCATGAATATTGGCACCCAAAGGCACTTTAGATAGATACATAGCGTTTCCGACATCCGGCGTAGCCTCCATACCAGAAACCACTGTGGCACCTACTTGCAGGCCGTCCGGAGCAATGATGTAGCGCTTTTCGCCATCTTGGTATTCCAGCAATGCGATGAAAGCCGTACGGTTCGGATCGTATTCGATGCTTTTGACGGTAGCCTGAACACCCTCCTTATCGCGTTTGAAATCAATAATTCTATACCGTCTCTTGTGTCCACCACCTCTGTGACGAACCGTCATTTTACCTGTTCTATTCCGTCCACCTGATTTCTTCAGAGGAGCCAAGAGGCTCTTTTCAGGCTTGTCGGTAGTAACCTCGGCAAAAGTATTTCCCACCCGAAAACGGGTACCTGGGCTGACCGGTTTGAATTTTTTAACAGACATTTTCTTTCTCGTTTATGACTTCCCGAAAGGAAGGCGAAATAAACTAATTAAGTAAAGCTCAAAGCAAATTGCTATCAGATATCACCAAAGAAATCGATGGTTTCTCCATCTTGCAATGTCACCACTGCTTTCTTGTAGGAAGAAATCCGACCCCGAACGATACCGGAGCGTGTATTGCGATTCTTGGCCTTTGAAGGCATCACCATCGTATTGACAGAAGCAACGTTGACATTGTACATTTGCTCCACTGCCTTTTTGATCTCCACTTTGTTTGCTCTGCGATGCACGATGAAGCTGTATTGACTGAGTACCTCGGTCAACTTATCCGCTTTTTCAGTGATGACTGGTTTGATCAAAATTGTTTTCTGAGCCATTTTTATCAGATTCATGATCCCTTCTCAGTGGGGGATCAGTTTGCGAATGATTCTTTTAATTTGTCGATCGCTCCTTCCGAAAGGATCAAAGTTCCGCTGTTGAGGATTTCGTAAGTACTCAAATCCTGAACACGAGATACATTGGATTTCGGCAGATTACGGCTGGACAAGTATAGCATATTGTCCTGCTCGCCTGTCACCAAAAGCGTCTTACCACTGTCTTGGCTAAGGTTGTTGAGGATTCTGCTGTACTCCCGCGTTTTTGGCGCTTCCAGGGTAAAATCTTCTACCACGATGATGCTACCAGCAGAAGCCTTAGCAGTCAATGCAGACTTACGTGCCAATTGCTTCACCTTTTTGTTGAGGCGAATGTTGTAGTTTCTCGGACGAGGCCCGAAAATACGTCCACCACCGCGAAAAATCGGGTTTTTAATATCCCCTGCACGAGCAGTACCCGTACCTTTTTGGCGCTTTATTTTTCGCCTAGAACCGGCGACTTCTCCCCGTTCTTTCGATTTGTGTGTACCTTGGCGCTGGTTGGCCAAGTATTGCTTGACAGCGAGATAAATAGCATGCTCGTTCGGCTCAATCCCGAAAATATCTTCGGGCAAGTCTACCTGTTTGCCGGATTTACTCCCGTCTACTGTTAATACATCAAGTTTCATTGCCTGAACTATTTTTCAATGACCACAAATGAACCTTTGTGTCCTGGGATTGCTCCTTTGATCAACAGAAGGTTTTTTTCAGGAAATATTCTTACAACCTGCAGGTTGCGAATTTTTACGCGCTCATTACCTGTACGCCCAGCCATTCTCATACCTTTCATGACCTTGGCAGGATAAGAAGCTGCACCGATGGAACCAGGAGCACGCTGACGATTGTGCTGACCGTGTGTTTGGTCGTTAACCCCTGAAAAGTTGTGTCGCTTAACAACCCCTTGGAAACCCTTTCCTTTGGTTGTTCCGATCACGTTAACAATGTCACCTTCGGAGAAGACTTCTGCAACAGTAAGCAAAGAACCAAGGCTTTTCTCATTTGCATCCGCCTCGCCTTCTGCTACAAGTGTTTCAAGATCAAAATCTCGAAATTCAACAATCTTGCGTTTTGGCGCAGTGCTGGCCTTTTCAAAGTGACCAAGCATACCTTTGCTCGTGTTTTTAGCTTTGGCTTCGCCATAGCCCAACTGAAGGGCATCATAGCCGTCAGAGTCTTCAGTTTTCACCTGGGTAATCACACAGGGACCTGCCTCGACAACAGTACAGGCTACGTTTCTAGCACCGTCGAAGATGCTGGTCATGCCGATTTTCTTACCAATTAAACCGTTCACAATACATTAATTTTAACCTCCCAGGGGAGGAATTAACAGAACAGTGCCTATCCACTTGGACAGATAATAGATAAACTAATATCCATTAACCCCTAGCAAGGGAATGTCCAACCAGATATCCTTTGATACTATTTCTTCTTCTTGGAAAACAGTGTTTACTAAGTCAGTTTGACCTGAATATCCACACCACTTGGCAATTCCAACTTGGAGAGAGCATCTACCGTCTTTTGAGTAGGCGTGTAGATTTCGATCAGGCGCTTGTGAGTGCGCAGTTGAAATTGCTCGCGAGATTTCTTATTCACGTGCGGAGAACGCAGCACAGTGAATATTTTCTTCTCAGTGGGCAGAGGAATCGGGCCTGTAACGACAGCACCGCTGTTGCGAACTGTCTTTACAATTTTCTCCGTTGACTTATCGACCAAATTGTGGTCATAAGAGCGAAGCTTGATTCTAATCTTTTGATTCATAACCCTGTTTTACAAATTATATTATTTCAAAAAAGTGGTGAAGGTTTCTACAAACCTTCACCACAACTAAACTTATGCCTTTACAGTACCTCTCGCCTTAGCGATTACATCTTCCGCGATGCTCTTAGGAGCAGGGTTGTAGTGAGAGAACTCCATTGTTGAAGAAGCTCTACCAGATGTAATGGTACGAAGTGTTGTTACGTATCCGAACATTTCGGAAAGTGGAACTTCAGCCTGCTGAGCAATGGCGCCACCGGCACGAGACTCCTGACTCTTAGGGATACCCCGACGTCTGTTCAAGTCACCGATAACAGAACCCAAGTACTCTTCGGGCGTTACAACTTCCAACTTCATAATTGGCTCCAGCAATACTGGCTTGGCTTTGTGAGCAGCAGCCTTGAATCCTTCCTTTGCACAAAGTTCGAAGGCAATCGGCTTGGAATCCACAGCGTGCATGCTACCATCAAAAACCCGAACTTTCATACTGTCGATGTTGTAGCCAGCCAAAATGCCATTGTTCATCATCGCAGTAAAGCCATCCGAAATAGGCTTCATATAGTTCTTGTCAATGGCACCACCGACA
>JBCCSZ010000092.1:0-24273 GCA_039199225.1 Bacteroidota bacterium | reverse complement strand
CGGGCAGACCACGAACTGGGGATGTTCAAAGAAATACTGTCCTACATCGATCAGAAGGGCTTGACCGAAAATCCTACGGTTGATACTTATCTGAATTGCTATCGCGCCCTGACCAATCCGGAGCGAGAAGACTATTTCTTCAGATTTCGGAATCTGCTGGTGCAAAATGCCGATCGCTTTTCCTTGGATGAGTTGCGAAACCTGTACTTGCTGGCCATCAATTTTTGCATCCGTCGCTTGAACGAGGGGCATAAAACTTTTGCTCGGGAGGGTTTGGATTTATACAAAAACGCCTTGCAGTCGGAAGTTTTATTTCTCAACGGTATCCTGTCTCGTTTTACTTTTCAGAACATCGTTGCGATGGGACTTAAAGTGGAGGAGTTCAGTTGGGTGGAGTCCTTTATCAAGCATTACCAAAATCATTTGGAGGAAGAGCACAAGCAAAGTACCTATGCCTTTAATATGGCCATGTTAGCTTACGGCCGCAAAAACCTGGATGAGGCACTCAGTCTCTTGCAATTGGCCGACTATAAAGACCTGCTGATGAACCTCAGCGCCAAAACCCTGGCTGCCAAGATTTACTACGAACTGGAAGAAAACATGCTGCTGGATTCCCACCTGCAGACCATGCTGGTTTTCATCCGGCGCAAAAAGGTGATTGGTTATCACCGGAAAAATTACCTCAATTTTATCAAGTACCTCAACAAGCTGATCAAAGTGTCTCCCTTCCAAAAGTCCAAATACATCGACTTGGAAAAGGCCATCGCAGCAGAGTCGATCCTGACGGAAAAGGAATGGCTCTTGAAAATGATTGCTTTGGGTTGAAGATCGTAGAGAAGCTTTGTGTATCTGTCGAAGAAAATGGCTTGTTTTTGATTTATTGGATAAATAAAATAAGACTATGGAGCAGTAAGCCTGAAAAAATGACAAAATAACGTCCTGGAAATCCAGCTATAAACAGCCTGTGTGTCCTTCCAGGTAGTCAGTTACTTAGTCATGTTTAATTGGATGAAGTTACTGTGCAAGCAATTTTATTTAAGCAATGCAAGTTGCGATTCACTGAGAAGAAAGCCTTTAATTCGAACACTTGTTACGAAATCGTAGATTTCTATCAAAATTCTCTTTAAGTCCTTTCACTCATCACAACTTGGGTTAAGCAATTCAAAAATTTGAGCTATGAGTTTTGCAGGACATGTATTTGCGATGATTCAGCGGATGAAGGAAAATCGAGAGATGACCCAAAAGCACAATCGATTCAAAGATGGCTACAAAGGGTCGACCTCCTATCGCCAACCCTTCCAACTGCCAACCCCCACAGAAGAGGATTTGCGTCGAAATGCCAAAAGCAACCAAAAGTATAAGGAAGACCTGAAGCAAACCAGCTTGCGAGCTGGCCTGATTGCTTTCATTGTGACCACCCTGGTATTTTATTGGTTGTTTTTCTAGCAAGGATTATGGTGTGTCAATTTCTCCCATCGTCATCCAATTGTAATGAAAGAGGATTTGAGGCAGAAATGTAATTGGTTCTAGCTATGAGAGATAAAGAATTTCAATTTTCGCCCTGCCATTTTGCCCCGTATCTTTGCGGCAGTATTTGATTTTTGAAACACAAAAGCGAAAAGATGGATAGAATAGAGATCGTTGAGAACAGCATTCAAGACCTCAGAAAGATACTCACCAACCATTCCCTATACAAAGTACTCTCGGATGTGGACGACATTCGCCTATTTATGGAGTGGCACGTTTACGCCGTTTGGGATTTCATGTCCCTACTAAAGGCCCTACAGAACCACCTGACATGCACCTCGCTCCCTTGGAAACCCAAGTCAAACGCAGCCACGGCGCGCTTCATCAATGAGATCGTGTTCGGAGAAGAAAGCGATGTAAATGAACAGGGTATCCCCACCAGCCATTTTGATATGTACCTCGATGCCATGAAGGAAGTGAACGCCGATACCACTGCGGTCGTGCGCTTTATGAATGCTTCCAACAGTGTGGACGAATTGCTTTCCAACTTGGACCGATCTGACTTGGAGACAGAGGTGCTTGCCTTTCTGCGATTTACCTTCGAAACCATTGCGACTGGAGAGCCCCACAAAATAGCAGCGGCCTTTACTTTTGGTCGCGAAGACCTCATCCCAGATATGTTTATCCAAATCATCGAGCAATCTGGTAAAGAAGCTAAAAATCGCTTTCCAAAATTGCTGTATTACCTACAACGCCACATCGAAGTAGACGGCGACGAACACGGGCCGCTCTCCCTCGAAATGGTGAAAGAGCTGTGTGGCGACGATCAACAAAAGTGGGAAGAGGCCCAGGCAACCGCCCAATTGGCTTTGTCGAAAAGAATCAACCTCTGGAATGGCATCACCAGAGCTATCGAGCGGAAGCAGCGGACTTCGGCCCGCAGCCTGAGAGAAGCACCTTTGACCGTCTGAATCCGATGCAATCAATCGTTTAAGACCGCATCCCACAGAGTGATCTTGTTTTCCGGATAATTGACAACCACCGGCAACAGTAGGCGACGGCGATGTTCTGCGATGGACTCGTAGCCGTGTAGGTGGAGGATGCGCAATTGCATGCCGGGCTGCCGGTAGCCGTGGTGGTTGAGGTACTGCTCACAAGCATCCTTGATCCGCTGGTGGCTGAACCAGTTGTCAAAGTCAAATAGGTACCACCAGAAGGCAAAGCGGAAAGCAGCCAGGTGGGCATCGAAGTGGTTGACCAAATGTGCACGATGTACCTTCATCTCCAAAGCTCTGGCCCCTGAGATAGGGTCTGTCCCAAAGGCACTTGCGTACAACTTACCAACGGCCCTGCGGAAGGCTTCGCCATTATCCGCCACGGCCCGGAAGCTTGCTTCATCGTCATAGGTAGTAGCTTGCGGTTTCAATATCCAGTTTTCACCCAATAAGCCATTCCGAAGCGCATCGACAAAAGCTTCATCTGCTCCTTTGGAGAAGCTGTGCAGCAGGTCGTTCAGTTTATCTTCGCCCAAGCCTGCTACGTCGAGTACCTCCTCCACTGTTTGAAAGCGGCGGAAGCGAAGTTTGGCGCGATGATCCAAAATGTTTTGTGCGGTCTTTTCGCCGATGGTATACCCACGGGCGCTGCCAGACTTTGGGTCGTCGGACAGTAGGGGGCTTTGGTGAATGGCGGCGGCTGTTCGAGCGGCATTGAGGAAATCGAGTAGGCGACCCACCGCCCATGCTGGATGCTTTGAGGACATAAATGAGAGGATTTATTGTGACCCAATGTGTATGAGCTGCTTAAAAAAATTAGTTCCCTCAAGTTAAAGCAGATTTTAGAAAGAAAGCGCTATCGACTGTTAAGTTTATTCTAAGAATTTTACTCGATTGGTATTTTGCAAACTCAGTTGCCTGGGCAAACCCCGGATGGCATCTGCTCTACCAAATCTGAACCTGCCTTCAGTGGGTTATTCATCATCGATTGGGGCCAAATAGAATGAAGTCAGCATACCACCTGCGCTTGTGCCGGCAAACCAACTGAAGTAGTCATCTTGTTTTGTGGAATCATATGAATACACGCCAAAGATCGCTGCGCTTACTGCCAATTGAAGGACAGGTATTGGGCTGTAAACGGATTGGGGGTATTCGGATGGATGTGTCTGGAAAGTGGTTGGGCATCGCCGTCTTTGTATTCCAAGAGTAGCTTGATAAGCACTGGATGAAAAGCAAAACAGCGCTCATAGGGTATACCTTATATTTAGTAGAAGTGTAATATCAAATTCCAACTTTTATTTGCCAGATTGCTTGGAAAGGATAAAAATTTCTCTATTTTTGTAAGCATAATAGAATGGAATAGAACAGTTGGCAAAGACAATTTTTACAAAAATACAGGAACTGGAAAGCCTTGGAAGGTTGTCCAAACACGAGCAATTGGTCATGGGCGTCATCAATGCGATTGACGATCGTATCATCCGAAGTGGCAACCAGTTGCCGTCGGTCAATCGGATGATCCAGGAATTGAAATTCGCTAGGAACACCATCGTAAAGGCGTACTCCGATTTAAAAGATCGGGGCATTGTCGAGGCACGGAAAGGGCAAGGATATTTTATCATGAGCGCATCCACGGATCAGACCGTGCGGGTAGCGCTTTTGCTGTATGCTTTTCATCCGTTCCAGGAGATTTTTTACAATACTTTTCGGGCTGGATTGGGTGATAATATTCAATTGGATGTCTTTTTTCACCACAACAATCTCGAAGTATTTGAGAATACGCTAAACAACATCAAGGGGCGCTACGGGATGTATGTGGTGGCGCCGATCGAAAATAAAAAGACAAAGGGGATGCTCTTGCAGATTCCCCAAAACAAACTTTTAGTGGTGGATCGGCCGCTCCATATGGGCAGCGATTATTCTTTCGTGGTGCAGGAGTTCGAACAGCCGGTCTACGATGCCTTGGAGGAGTTGAAAGATACGATTCGGAAATTCCGCAAAATGGTACTCGTCTTTCGGTCGGGTTCTGACTTTCCAATAGGGATTTTAAAAGCTTTTAGGCGATTCGTGGCCGACTACAAGATCAAGCATGAGGTTGTGCCGGATTATATTCCCGCATCCGTAGAATCAGATACTGTTTATATGACCATTGGCGATACGGAGCTGTGGCAGATTCTCAAGGATTGCGTGGCGTCTAAATTGGTCATTGGCAAAGATGTCGGCATTTTATCGCACAATGAATCACCCGTCAAAGAGATTGTCTGCGGAGGCATTACAACGATTTCGACAGATTTTCGCCAAATGGCACAATGTGCAGCCGAGTTCGTTTTGAATCGAACCTTCAGCCAAAGAGTCATCCCTAGCATCTTGGTGCGTAGGAATTCCTTATAGCAATATTATTCTTTAACCATATAAACCAAATTTACGAACCCAGCTAAATCCATATTTACCACAAAACCCAACTAATTCAACCCATTTTGGTCCTTAAAAATTGACAGCCCGTCATCAAATGGATGACAAGCTGCCAGAATTGTAATTAATAAACGTAAAAAGCAAATTTACAATGAAACTGTTAATTTCTCAAATTTGGGAAAGGAGCAAACCCTCTATGCCACCGCCCATTTTCAACCTCCCTCCAAGGTGTATGCTCATTGTTGTTTGGATGCTGGCCCTCCTGCCAATGTCCTTCGACTTATCGGCCACCACTCTCCACAAAACAAGTTCAATTGCTGAGGTAGAACGCACCATAACGGGTACAGTAAAAGATGCCGATGGTGAGTCGCTCATCGGGGTGAACGTCGTCGTCAAAGGAACCACCATCGGTACATCTACAGATATTGATGGTAATTACAGCCTCAATGTTCCAGATGATGCAAGCACGCTTGTTTTTTCTTACACTGGCTTCAAAGAGCAGGAAGTGAACATCGGCAGCCAGACCGTTATCGATGTGGTTTTGGGGCTGGATGCAGAGGTGCTAGACGAGGTGGTTGTCGTTGGTTATGGTACACAGCGCAGGGTAGACCTGACGGGGGCCGTCGGTTCTGTCACCTCGGAAGATTTGGGCAAAGCGGCTGCATTGTCCGCGGATCAAGCCCTGAGAGGTCGGCTGTCTGGTGTACAACTGGCCAACCGTAGTGGTGATCCAGGTTCTCCGATCAGTGTTCGAATTCGCGGGGTGGGAACCACCGGTAGCAACCAACCACTCTGGGTTGTCGATGGGGTGCCTATCGTACAGACGACCAATATCACTGTCAATACGGCTGCCAATACAGAAAGCAATCCGTTGGTCGGTATCAACCCCAGCGACATTGAGTCGATTGATGTACTGAAGGATGCTTCGGCTGCTGCCATCTATGGTGCCAGAGCTGCCAATGGTGTCATCATTGTAACGACCAAGCGCGGTAAGGAGGGGCGTACCTCTCTCAACTACAACGCTTACTATGGTGTACAATCTGCTCGCAAGCGTTTGGACTTGCTAAACACGGATCAATACATTGCATTACAAGACGAATTGGGTCGTGATTTCAGTGCCTTTGCTGGCAGTCCGACCGTCGATTGGCAGGATGCTGTTTTCAGTACGGCCAGCATGCAAAGCCACAACCTATCTGCGACGGGTGGAACAGAGAAAATGAACTTCAGCGTTTCCGGCGGTTACTTCAAGCAAGATGGTATCCTGCCAGCGCTGTCATTTGAACGCTATTCTGTCAAAGCCAATTCTGATATTAAGGTTGGCGATCGCATCAAGATAGGGGAGTCGCTCAATATCAGTTTTTCCGATCGCTTGGTACAATCCGAGCCTGGCCGCGCAGCCGCGCTTTTGGCAGCCCGCAATGCACCATTCACACCCGTTTTGGACGACAATGGCGCCTACACGGTCATCAACACAGAAACGGCCGGAAGTGCAGCAGGCTCTACTACTCAAATTGTGGGTTTGAACGATTTGGACTTTAACGAAACCAGAGTCCTTTCCCGTCGGATTCTCGGTAACATTTACGGAGAAATTGAAATCATCAAAGGACTGAAATACAAAATTGCAGCTGGTGTCGATTACAATGTCGGACAGGGTAGTTGGTTTCAAAATAGATACAGCTTTGGGGGCAATGGTGGCAACAACGCTTCTCGCCTGAAGGTGGTATCCAAGCCAACGGAATTGACAACCAACGTGGCAAATACTTTGACGTACAGCAACAGTTTTGGTCCACACAATTTGACTGTTTTGGTTGGACATGAAGAAACCAATTTTGAATTTGACCGCTTGCGCGGACAAGGCCGGGGTTTCCTCAACGAAGATGTAACGCTGGTGAATACAGCGGCCGTTTCGGCTGTTGGTCAAGAGGCTGACCACTGGGCGCTTCGCGGCTACCTCGGACGGGTCAACTATTCTTATGACGGCAAGTACTTGCTGACTTTCAACATTCGTCGCGATCAGACTTCTCGTTTTGCAGAGGACAATCGCAGCGACATCTTCCCATCCGTTTCTGTGGGTTGGAGGATGAGCGATGAAAACTTCCTCAGTGGCATCTCTGCCATCGACGAACTCAAAGTGCGGGCCGCTTGGGGGCAATCCGGAAACCAATTCACCGGAACCAACTTTGCCTATGTCAGTACCCTCGGCCTAACTTCCCTCTACGTCCTGGGAGACGGTCAAACCATCGAAGCAGCACCGACGCCCTTCGTTTTTGCCAACCCCAACCTCCGATGGGAAACCAGTACACAAATCGACTTTGGGGTCGATCTGCGCCTCTGGGAAGGACGCATGGAATTCAGCCTGGACTACTACCAAAAGAATACAACCGACATCCTGGTGGGCCTACCGATTTCAGCCGTTTCCGGCTTCCTCCTTCCACCTGACGTAAACTCTGGTGAGGTGTTGAACAACGGTATCGAGATTTCTGCGCTCTACAGAAATTCCTTCGGAGATGTCAGCTACAGCATCGGTGGCAACCTGACGACGGTCAACAACGAAGTGAAGTCGCTCGGGCAAAATGCCAATGCCATCATCACCGGTTACTTTGGGGCGCAGACACACCGCACAACGATCGGCTCCTCCATCGGCCATTTTTATGGCTATAAGACGGATGGGATTTATCAAAACCAAGGCGAAGTGGACAATGCATTACCCGACGATTTGGGGACGCCAGCACCAGGAGATATTCGCTTTGTGGACGTCAACAACGATGGCCGCATCACACCTGCCGACCGGACCATCATCGGTAGTGCCATCCCATCGGCTTTCTTTGGCTTCAACCTCGGTGCTGAGTACAAAGGTTTGGATGTGTCCATCTTCTTCCAGGGCGTAACGGGCATGCAAGTGTTCAACAATGCCCGGGCCTCTTTGGAAAGTATGAACGGAACAAATAACCAGTTGGCGACTGTTGCGAATCGTTGGACGCCTTCCAATCCGAGCAACACAATGCCTCGTGCGACGACCACCGACCCCAACAGCAACAACCGCTTTTCGGATCGTTGGGTAGAAGATGCCGGATTCGTTCGTTTGCAAAACCTTCAAATCGGCTACAGCCTTGCACCAGATGTATTGCAATCTATTGGCAATGGTTTATTCAGCAATTTTAGGGTCTATCTGGGTATTCAAAACCTGTTCACCTTTACAAATTATTCTGGTTACGACCCGGAGGTGACCCGTGGATTCAGTTTTCAGAAAGGAGAAATGCCACTGGCGAATGGACAAGACGATGGTGTGACACCACAGCCTCGGATTTTCCAAATTGGCGGAAGTGTCACTTTCTGATGATTCCACAATCAACTGTAAGCACTTACTTAAATTGAATTAAACCAATAGAAATGAAAAAAATATTAACCCTTTTCTTTGTTGCCGGAGGATGTATTTTGTTCTTCTCCCGTTGCAATGATCTGGACCTCCAACCACTGGACGCGATCACAGAGGACGCCTTTTACCAAACGGCCTCGGATTTTAAGGGCGCCATTCTGGCTTCCTATTCGTCCATCCAGAGTTTTAATGGAACCAGTACCGAGAATCTGGGGGAGCGTGCCGAATGGTGGAAAATCACCTTGATGGCAACCGATGATTGCACCTTCGACGATGTCAACGTTAGCGATCCGGCTACAAACATCAATTTGGACAACCTGAATTTCTTGCCAACGGATGTCGCTTTCCAATCGCTTTTTACACACATCTACCAAGGGATTTTCCGGGCCAATCTGGTACTGGAAAAACTGCAAGAAAGCAACCAACTGACGCCGGAGGAGGTAATGGCCTTCGAAGCAGAGGCAAAATTTTTGCGCGCTTGGTTCCACTTTCAGTCGTACAAATTGTGGGGCGGACAAGCGCCTCTGGCGCTGACAACGCGTAGAGACATCAACGATGTGGCGCTGCCTAATTCAACCGAAGATGCTACCATAGAAGCCATCTTGGACGACCTCCAATTTGCTGCAAGCAACCTACCTGAAAACTGGGACAGTGCCAACATAGGGCGCGCAACGGCCTGGGCTGCTAAGTCGTACATCGGCAAAGTCAATCTGTATGCTAAGCGTTTCCCTGCTGCACTGACGGCTTTGAAAGATGTTTACGACAATGGTCCATACAACTTGATGTCCAACTACGAGGATGTTTTCTCCTTCGATTTTGAGAACAACGCAGAGTCTATTTTCGAATTGCAGTATGGCTCCAACTCGGATGACAATGGTTGGGTTTTGGATGACAATCACACAGAGAATTTCAAGGCTTCCCAGGGGATCATGCGGGCCTGGTGGCAGGATGCTTCGGGTTCGCGCGGAGCGCCCGGCGGCGGCTTGGGCATCTACGTTCCGACAACCGAATTGATCAATGCTTTTGAAAGTGGTGATCCTCGTCGATTTACGAATATCTATCAGGAAGGAGAGACCTATTACGCGGTAGGGGTGGCGCAACCTTATGAGGGGGTGTGGTCGCCAACTGGCGGAACGATGCGTAAGTACCGCGGTGAAAATGTTGCCAAAATGAATCCGGTCAATTTCGCCATTGATTACAACAACGAGCGCTATTTCCGCTTTGCTGATCTCATCCTGATGTATGCCGAAGCCATCATCGAGACGGGGGGTGATTTGGGAACAGCAACTACTTTAATCAACGAAGTGAGAGGCCGTTCTTTCCCTGATGGAACACCCATTGCCGGTGGATTGTCGGCAGCAGATTTGACAACGGCCCTGCGGCAAGAGCGCCGGGTAGAGTTGGCTTTTGAAGGACACCGCCTTTTCGATTTGGTCAGATGGGGAATTGCAGAGGAGGTCTTCCAAGCACAAGGCAAAACATTTAGCATGACCGGTGTTGGCGCCATCTTCCCATTGCCACAGTCTGAAATCGACCGCAGTGGTGGCGTATTGTCTCAGGTGAAGTAAATGATTTGTATAACACGAGCTCACAAGTTGCTGTCTCCTCTTTTGAGAAATCCGACCCTCAGATGGGAATGGCAACTTGGATGAATTTAAAAGTAAAGGGGCTGTAAAAGTTGTCAATAAATCCTTTGGCATTTTCAAGCCTTTCTTTAACAGTTAAACAGATTTGAATTATGACGATGAGTCGTCCCGTAGTCCAACTTGAATCAGCAGACCTTATCTCCGTACGGAGCAGTCTTTCAGGTAGGGACATTTTATGGCGGGATGACTCATTTTTTTATTTTTGAAATTGCTTGTTCTATGTTTCGCATTGGTTGTTTCGTACTGAGTTGTTTTGCCTTGTTGTTGGGGTGCCAATTTACTAAGCCTTCTGCTGATCCGTTGTTTGAACAGATGTCAGCGACCTATACCGGCGTTGATTTTTCCAATGCGATTTCCTATCCCGATTCACTGATTGCGCTCAGCTTTGAATACCTTTTCAATGGCTGTGGCGTCGCTGTTGGCGATGTGAACAACGATGGTTTGGACGATCTATTTTTTACCGGTAATATGACCGCTGGCAAACTCTACCTGAACAAGGGAGCCTTTCAATTCGAAGACATTACTGCTCAATCTGGCATCGACACAAAAGGAAAATGGAGCAGTGGGGCTTCCATGGTCGACATCAACGAGGATGGTTTTTTAGACATCTACATTTGTGTGGGTGGTTACAACAAAGATGAAAAAGTACGAGCCAATCAGTTGTACATCAATCAAGGCGACAACACCTTCGTCGAGCAGGCCGAGCAATACGGTCTGGCCGATGGCGGATACAGTATCCATGCGGCCTTTTTGGATTACGACAAAGACAACGACTTGGATATGTACTTGCTCACCACCGAGTTGGACCCCTACAGTTGGACAGAGTTCAAGCCTCGCAGATTGAAGGGTGAAGCGGCCAATACCGATCGGCTGTACCGGAACAATGGCAATGGGACATTCACCGATGTATCCAAAGAGGCAGGCATTCAAATTGAAGGCTATGGCCTGGGCGTCGGGGTGTGGGATGTCAATGAAGACGGCTATCCGGATTTGTATGTGGCCAACGATTTCCTAAGCAACGACATCATTTATGTCAACAATGGCGATGGCACCTTCAGCGATCGCATTGACGACTACCTGGACCACACCAGCCGCAACGGCATGGGAACGGATTTGCAGGATTTTAACAACGATGGCCATACCGATGTCATCGTTCTCGATATGCTACCCAAAAGCAATCGACGCCAAAAATCCATGTTTGGGTTTTTCAATTACGACAAATTTCAACTAGGCATCCGCAGTGGCTACCAACCGCAATATGCGCGCAACACTTTACAGCTCAACAACGGCCCGGCCGACACCCTTGGAAAGCTTACCTTCAGCGAGGTCGGTCAGTTGGCGGGCATCAGTCAAACGGATTGGAGTTGGAGCGCCCTGTTTGCTGATTTTGACAACGACGGTTGGCAAGACCTCTACATCACCAATGGGTATCGACAAGACATTACCCACATGGACTTTGCGACCTACAGCCGCCAGGTAGCGGCAACGCCCTTTGGAACCGAAGAGGCCAAGCGGGCGCAAATGCTGCAAAAGCTCAAGGAATTACCAGAGTTGAAGCGACCCAACTACATGTATCGCAACAGTGGTCAACTGCCCTTTGAAGATCGCTCGACCGAATGGGGCTTTACAATAGACTCCTATTCCAACGGCGCTGCCTATGCCGACCTCGATCAGGATGGAGACCTCGACCTGGTTGTCAACAACATCGACCAGCCGGCCTTTTTGTATCGCAATGATTTGATGCAAAGGGACAGCCAAAGCCACTACATCCGCATTCGGCCCGTTGGTCCCAAAGGGAATCGGGCAGGGCTAGGGGCCAAGGTCCGCCTACGAACAGCCGATCAGTGGCAACATCGCTATGTTTCTCCTTATCGCGGATACTTGTCCACTGTTGAGTCCGATTTGCATTTTGGTTTGGGCGTCCATCGCTCAATCGACGAACTGATCATCGAATGGCCAGACGGTAGAAAGCAGCGATTGGAAAACCTACCAGCCAACCAGACCCTCCGCTTAATGCACAAGGAGGCCCAGGCCGTTGCCCTCAACCAAAAGCCCCTTTCAAAGGAAGCCCTTTTCCAAGAGGTCAGCCAGGCTACGGGCCTGCAATATGAGCATCGGGAAAAGGATTTTATAGACTTTAAAGTACAAGCCATCTTGCCTCACAAGCATTCCCAAAATGGGCCAGGTATTGCAGTGGGCGATGTAAACGGGGACGGCTTGGAAGATTGTTTTTTGGGAGGTGCCGAAGGGACCAATGGTCGTTTTTTCATTCAGCAATCCGACGGCCGCTTTATGGGAAAGACTGCTGATATGGAAGTGGGGCATGACGATATGGGCAGCCTACTTTTCGATGCCGATGGCGATGGTGACAACGATCTGTATGTCGTAAGTGGTGGCAGTAGCTTTCAGCCCCATACACCTCTGTATCAAGATCGCTTGTATCTCAACGATGGTAGAGGGGCATTTACTTTGGCAGCCTCGGCGCTCCCCAAAATGTGGAACAGCGGGGCTGCGGTAGTAGCCAATGATTTTGATCGGGATGGCGACCTCGATTTATTTGTAGGAGGTCGGATTGTTCCTGGTGCTTATCCGATGCCTGCTCGCTCTTACCTGTTGCAGAATGAGTCGGAAAATGGTACAGTCGTTTTCAAAGATGTTACCTCCGAATTATTGCCACAGGCTACCGAGGCCGGATTGGTTTGTGCGGCCCTCTGGACAGATTTTGACAACGACAATTGGACCGATTTGATCTTGGCTGGCGAATGGATGCCCATTACCTTTTACAAAAATGAGGAAGGACGATTTGAAGATGTCACCAAACAAACCGGCCTGACAAATACAAGCGGCTGGTGGAACAGCTTGGTCGCTGCCGACTTTGACGATGATGGCGATATGGACTACCTGGCGGGCAACCTCGGCTTGAATTCGCGCTACCGCGCTTCTGCAGACGAGCCTGTTTGCATCTATGCCAAAGACTACGATAAAAATGGTCGGATCGATCCGGTTCTTTGCCACTTTGTGGAAGGAAAAAATTACATTGCTCATTCCCGTGATATGCTCATCGAGCAGATCAATTCAATGAAAGGTCGCTTCAAGACGTATGATGCTTACGGCAAGACAACTTTCGAGCGCTCTTTTACCTCCGAGGAGTTGAAGGATGCCTATGTGGTGAAAAGCGAAAATTTTGCCAGTAGCTATTTGGAAAATAAGGGCAATGGTCGCTTTGAAATGCGCGATTTGCCGATGGCCGCACAGGTGGCTCCCATCTTCGGTATGCAAACTGGCGACTTCAATGAAGATGGCTTCCTAGATGTTTTGCTGGTGGGTAATTCCTATGCTACAGAGATTGGAATTGGTCGGTACGACGCTTGTAAAGGCGTTTTACTGGCGGGCGATGGCCAGGGTGGTTTTCATCCCTTGACACTGAAGGAGACGGCCTTTTTTGTAGATGGAGATGCCAAGTCGCTGGCTTGTCTGTTGGGACGCGATGCACAACCCATCTGGTTGGCCGGTCGAAACAATGGTCAAACAAAAGTATTCGCTAAAAGCAATGATTGGAAAGGAAAATACATCAAAGTACAAGCAGCAGACCGCTATGCACTCATCCAATTGGCGAATGGTAAAAGCCGGCGGGTAGAATTCTATTTTGGTTCGACTTATCTGTCGCAATCCTCTCGCTGTTTGTACTTGCCACCAGCCGCCAAAAGTTGTGAAATTTATTCGACTGGGTCCAACAAACGAACAATTCAATAGGGTGGAAAAGCATTGGAGACATAGCATATTTTTGCCACTAGCGGCTTGGTTAATAGGCTTGTTGGTCGGCTTGGGTAGTTGTGGCGTTGAGGTCAGTAAAGAGCCCTTGTTTCAACGCTTGACCGCTGAGCAAACGGGCGTTGACTTTGTCAATGAGATCGTAGAAGACGACACCTTCAATATGTATTCGTTTATGAATATTTATACTGGTGGAGGGATTGCTGTGGGAGATGTGGACGGAGATGGATTGGAGGATTTATTTTTCAGTGGCAATCGCGTGCCAAGTCGTTTGTATCGCAACAAAGGCGGGTTGCAGTTTGAAGACATCACGGCACAATCTGGCATTCAAACGAGCCGCTGGTGTGCTGGTGCTTCCATGGTCGACATCAACCAAGATGGTCGGCTCGACATTTACATCAGCGTTTCTGGAAATACCAATACGGCTAATTTGCTGTATGTCAATCAAGGCGATGGTCGCTTTGCAGAACAGGCTGCGGCTTATGGTTTGGACGATCGCCGCCAATGTATGCATGCCTCTTTTTTTGACTATGATTTGGATGGCGATTTGGATGTTTTTCTGATTGTCAATCCGGTGGATTACAGCCTGGCAGATGTCAATCGCATTCGCGAACGCTACCTCAATGGGGAAGCCAAAAGTACAGATGTATTATACCGCAACGATGGCGAAGGACAGTTTACGGATGTCTCCGCCGAGGCAGGCATTCTGATAGAGGGCTACAGCCTGGGCCTCTCGACGGCGGACATTAACAACGATGGCTGGCCGGACGTTTACGTTTCCAACGATTTCATCACCAACGACCTTTTGTACATCAACAACCAAGACGGTACTTTCAGCAACCGGGCCGCCGAGCAATTGGATCATACGAGCTTTGCCGGCATGGGCCATGATGTTGCCGACATCAACAACGACGGTTGGCCGGACATCATGGTGGTGGATATGTTGCCCGAGGATAATTTGCGGAAAAAGATGATCATTCCGGCAGCTAGCTACGACAAATTTCAGCTGACCCTAGAAAAAGGTTACGAGCCGCAATACACCCGCAACAGCTTGCAACTCAATAATGGCAATGGCCGCTTTAGTGAGATTGGGCAGATGGCTGGCGTCGACAAAACCGACTGGAGTTGGAGCAGTTTGATGGCCGATTACGACAACGATGGTGACAAAGACTTACTGGTTACAAATGGTTTTCTCAGAGATGTTGGCAACCTGGACTACATCAGCTACCAGCGCAAATTGGCCTCTCCGTTTGGCAAAAAGGAAGTCAGTCGCCGCAATCGTTTACTAGCCATTCAGTCGTTGGGAGCTGCCAAATTGCAGAACTATCTATTCGAAAACAGTGGCGACCTCCAATTCTACAATCGGGCCGAGGAGTGGGGGCTGGGGGCATTGAGCTGTTCCAACGGCGCTGCCTTCGCCGACCTGGATGGCGATGGCGATTTGGAATTGATTATCAACAATGTCAACGATCAAGCCTTCATTTATGAAAACAAGCACAATGAATTAGCGGCCAATAAATATCTAAAGCTAAACTTGGAAGGAGCTACAGGAAATCGCCAAGGAGTTGGAGCGGTTGTTCGCATCTGGACGGCTGATGGTCTACAGCACTACCAGCACCATTTGTATAGAGGCTATGCGTCGACGGTCAGCCAGGAGATTCACTTCGGCCTGGGAATGGCCGCCAAGGTTGATTCTTTGGAAGTCCGTTGGCCGGGAGGCGCACGACAGTTGTTGAAAGACTTGGCGATCAATCAAAAAATAAACATTCGACAGGCCGATGCCAAGCTAGAAAAGCCAGTTGAGCCATCAGCAGTGATACCTTTGTTCCAAGAAGTTTCCAAAGAAATCGGACTTTCCTTTGTGCAAAAGGAAGATGTCTTTGTCGACTTTAAAGTCCAGCCTTTACTGCCCCATAAGCATTCCCTTGGAGGCCCTCCGCTCGCGGTTGCCGATGTCAATGGGGATGGCTTGGACGATGTTTTTGTCGGTGGAGCGGCTGGTTACAAAGGTCGCTTATTTCTACAGACCGCTCAATCGCAATTTGAAGAAAAGGCATGGACGATCGACAGCCTGTATGAAGACATGGGCAGTTTGTTTTTTGATGCCGAAGGAGATGGCGATCTCGATTTGTATGTGGTGAGTGGTGGGAGCAGCTTTCCCAAATTTGCAGCGGCCTATCAGGACAGATTGTACCTCAACGACGGTCGGGCCAATTTTCAGTTGTCGACGACCGCCCTTCCGGCCATGTTGGAAAGTGGGAGCTGCGTAGCAGCGGCCGACTTTGATCGGGATGGTGATTTGGACTTGTTTGTCGGTGGCCGCTTGGTGCCGGGCGCTTATCCTTCTCCGGCGACCTCTTCCTTGCTACGGAACGATTCTGAGAATGGGCAGGTGCGATTTACCAATGTGACGGAATCACTTTTGGCCGATGGTGAAAAAATGGGCTTATTAACCGCTGCTCTGTGGACAGATTTTGATGGCGATGGTTGGCAGGACTTGCTGGTGGCGGGTGAATGGATGCCTTTGCAATTTTACCGAAACAAGAAGGGACAATTTGTCAAAGTGGATGCCGGCGGATTGGCGCAAAGTCACGGTTGGTGGAACAGCCTCCAAGGGGGTGATTTTGATGGCGACGGCGATACAGATTACTTGGCGGGAAATCTCGGATTAAACAGCCATTTGAAAAGCTCTGTCGAAGAGCCCGTTTGTATTTACGCCAAAGACTATGACAAAAATGGTCGAATCGATCCGATTCTTTGCTACTACATAAAGGGCGAAAATTATGTTGCTCATCCGCGTGATCAACTCATTGAGCAGATCAATGGCATGCGGGTGCGATTCAAAAGTTATGAGGCGTATGCGAGGACGGACTTTGCGCACTCCTTCCTCCAATCGGAATTAAGTGATGCCTATGTGGTGAAGAGCCAAACCTTTGCACACCACTACATTGAAAACAAAGGAAATGGGCAGTTTGAGCTGCACCCGCTTCCTCGCCTGACCCAAATGGCCCCTCTTTACGGGATGCAAGCCTTCGATGAGGACGAGCATGGAGCGAGCGAGTGGCTGTTGGTTGGCAATTCTTTTGCGCCGGAGGTGGGGCAGGGGCGCTACGATGCTTCGAAGGGCTTTCGGCTGCAGAGCGACGGCCGGGGCGGATGGTCGTTGGCCGATGCTCCGGGGCTTGCAATAGACGGCGATGCCAAAAGTTTGGTTCGGCTTCGACTGGCGGATGGGCGATGGCTGTTTCTGTGTGGTAGAAATTCTGATGCCAGCCTGGCTTATGTGATGGAGGGCGCAGAAAAGGAAGACTTCATTGTGCCGAAACAAGACGATGTGGCACTGGAAATGAGTTATGAAAACGGCCGGACAGTACGGCGGGAATTGTATTATACCGCTGGCTATTTGTCCCAATCATCCCGTAAAATTGAAGTAGCTGAAAACGTGGTATCCATCGTGTTTTATAACAGTAAAGGACAAAAAAGAACGATACCGTTAAAAAGTGATACAAGTGAATAGATACAAAAATGCAGTTCTACTTTCGTGGATTGGCCTGCTGTCGATTTTGTGCGTGCAGTGTGGCCAAGCGCCTTTTGATCGGCAAAAAATGGATGCCTTCCTTCAACAACAATTTGTGGATTGGAATGAAAAGCTGACGGAAGTTATTGTCGAAGATATTTTTACGCCCCCAGTTGCCAGCCGGATTTATGCCTATCCCAACATTGCCGCCTATGAAGTTTTGCGTCAGGACAAAGAAGGCTACAAAAGTCTGGTCGGACAGCTACACGGCTTGGAGCCTTTTGAGACAGCCGATGAGGAAGTGTACTTGCCTTTGTCTGCAGCGACGGCCTTCACAACAGTGGCAAGAGAATTGGTTTTTGGACAGGAAAAAATTGAAGAGCAAGAAAGCGCCTATTTAAAAGTCGTTCAGGAGGTTGGCATACCGCTGGCTTTGTATGAGCAATCTGTTGAATATGGTCGAAAGATTGGTCAGCATTTTGTGCAGTGGGCCGCAAAAGATGGCTACTTGGAGCGCACTGCCTTACCACAATACACCCTAGAGGAAGAGGCCGGTAAATGGAAGCCCACGCCACCTGCGTATATGCCTGCGATAGAACCGCACTGGAATACTTTGCGCACTTTTGCACTGGACTCGGCCCAGCAATTTCCGCCACTGCAGCCTACGGCTTTTGATACAATTGTTGGGTCGACCTTCTACAAAGAAACGCTGGAAGTTTACGAAACTGTTCGACAATTGGATGAAGAACGAACGGCGATTGCAAAGTTTTGGGACTGCAATCCGAATGTGGCGCATGTGCAGGGACACTTGACCTTTTTCGATCAAAAAATATCTCCCGGAGGGCATTGGGTGTCGATCGCCGGGATTGTCATCCGAAACAAAAATATGGAAATGATCGAAGGCGCCCGGGTGCTGGCCGTACTGACCTTTTCGCTGGCAGATGCTTTCATCAGTTGCTGGGATGCCAAATACCAAACGGGCGTCATCCGCCCCGAAACCTACATCAATAAGTACATCGACACTGGCTGGAAACCCTTGCTGCAGACGCCAGCCTTTCCGGAATATACCAGTGGCCACAGTGTCGTATCCTCTACAGCCGCTCAAATTCTCACTGAGTTGGTCGGCGATCAAGTGGCCTTTGTCGATTCTACGGAAGTCAAATACGGCTTACCGGCCCGCTCCTACAAGTCCTTCGAGCAAGCGTCGGAAGAAGCGGCCATCAGTCGCTTGTATGGAGGTATTCACTATATGCCAGCAATTGAAAACGGTGTACGTCAAGGCAAAAAAATTGGACAGTACATCATTCAAACAATAGACATCTGACAAACAAAGATCAATGGTTACATCATTACTGACGACGCCATCGGGGCTACAAGTGACGGGTGAAGCATCCGACTTTGACGTTCGCCTAACGCTGTTATCAGAAGACGAGCAGCAGGCTGTCTACGCGCTACGACTGAGCAGTGAGCAGCCTGCCCGCTTGCGCCCCTTGAAAGTACAGTGGACCCTGCCGGCCCAAAATGTCAAGGGCGTTTGGAGTCCTAATAGCTTGTACGAAAAACGACTGCGTGCCGATTGGGAATCGCCCCAATTGGAGTCCCGTATTTCTGTTCATGCGCCCGTACTTTGCCTGTTTGGACATGACGATAAGAATGTGATCAGTTTTGCTTGTTCCGATGTGATGAACACCATTCAGCTGTCGGCGCCGGTGCGGGAAGAGGACAATCTGATTTATTGTCAAATTACTTTTTTTACCGAAGAAATGCCCTTGACGACAAGCTATGAAGCACAGATAAAAGTCGATCGCCGGACCTTGAATTTTGGTGATGCCTTGGGAGATATTGTAGAGTGGTGGCAATCTTTTGAGGAGTTGCAGCCGATGTCTGTACCAGCGACTGCCTACATGCCAGTTTACTCCACCTGGTATTCCTACCACCAAAATCTTTCGACGGATGCTTTGATGAAGGAGTTGCATCTTGCCTCGGCGATGGGCTACAAGACGATTATCATAGACGATGGCTGGCAAACCCTGGACAGCAACCGGGGCTATGATTTTACAGGAGATTGGAGGGCCGACCGCTTGACGAAGATGGGCGAATTTGTAGCGGCGGTTCATCGGCTCGGTATGAAATGTATGCTTTGGTATTCCGTCCCTTTTTGCGGAGAAAAGTCGCAAGCTTACCAGCAATTCAAAGGTAAGTTTCTGACCGAAAATCACCGTTGGGCGCCGGTCTTCGATCCTCGCTATCCCGATGTGCGGGCCTATCTAACCAATACCTATTGCAAGGCTTTGAAAGATTGGAATCTCGATGGTTTTAAGTTGGATTTTATAGATGATTTTCGAGTGTATCCAGAAACGGTTTTGACCCTTGCGGACGGCCGTGACTTTGCATCTGTCAACGAGGGTGTCAACCGCCTGATGACCGATATTTACGAGGGGCTGTGCGCCATCAAGTCGGATATAATGATTGAATTTCGACAGAAGTACATTGGGCCAGCCATGCGCAAGTTTGGCAATATGTTTCGAGCCTTCGACTGTCCCAACGACAGTGTGACCAATCGTTTGCGGACGACGGACGTTCGCTTGCTGTGCGGCCGCTCGGTAGTGCATGCGGACATGTTTACTTGGCACTACGAGGAGGCGGTTGAAATAGCGGCCCTACAGTTTGCCAATATTCTTTTTGCGGTACCGCAGTTGTCGGTTCGCTTAGAGGAAGTTCGGGAGGACCATCGGAAAATGATTCACTACTACACGAGCTATTGGCTCTCTCGTCAGTCGGTGTTGATGAACGGTCGGTTCCAGGCGTTTTCGCCACTGGCCAACTATCCTTTGTTGATGGCTGAAAAGGGAGATGTTGCGGTTTACGGCGTGTATGAAGATATGGTTGTGACCTTGACGGAAAACTGTCGGGAGGTTGATCTGGTGAATGGAAAGTTGTCGGATCAGATTGTTTTTGAGTTGACTGCTGATTGGGGTCTTTGCGACGTAAAGGTATTTGATTGTATGGGGCAGTTGCATGCTGAAGGGGAGCGGGAGTTTTTGTTGGGGGTGGATCGGGTGATTGTGCCGGCTTCGGGGGTTGTGCGGATTAGGAGGAGGAGCGAGTGAGCGGTGAGCGGTGAACGGGTGAACAGTGAACAGTGAACGGTGAGCAGTGAGTGGTGAGCGGTGAACGGGTGAGTGGTGAGCGGGTGAACTGGTGAGCGGGTGAAGAGTGGTTTGGTGATTTTGTGGTTTTGTGAGTGGTGAGCGGGTGAAACGTGATTTGGTGATTTGGTGGTTTAGTGATTTGGTGGGCGGGGATTTGGGGTTTTTTTATTCTGCTTGTTTTGAAATGGGTAGCTGTGATACTGTTAATTGTTGAATGGGAAATTAGATAAATACATCATATGTCATTTGGTGGATAGTGTGCCATCGATTAAAACGGAAAACCAATGGAACATTCGGGAATTGCGACGCTGGATTTAGTTGTCATTGCGCTGTACTTTGTGTCGGTTTTGGGGATTGGGTTGTATATTGCTCGGGAGACGAAGACGGGGGAGGACCTCTTTTTAGGGGGACGTACTTTTGGCTGGGGGCTGATTGGGCTTTCGCTTTTTGCTTCCAATATTTCGAGTACTACTTTGATTGGCTTGTCGGGAGCGGCTTATAGTACGGGGGTGGTGCAATCGGTGTATGAGTGGATGTCGGGTTTGCCGTTGATTGTGGCGGCGGTTGTTTTTATTCCTTTGTATTTGCGGGCGCGGATAACGACGATTCCGGAGTTTTTGGAGTTGCGTTTTGATCGTCGATCGCGATCTTTCTTTTCGATTGTGACCATTTTTACCAGCATTGTGGTGGATACGGCGGGTGGTTTGTATGCAGGGGCTTTGGTGTTGAAGTTGTTTTTTCCAGATTTGATTCTTTGGCAGACGACTTTGGTGCTGGCCTTTATTGCGGGCTTGTATACGGCCTTTGGGGGCTTGAAGGCAGTTGTATATACGGATGCGATTCAGGCCATTATTTTGATTGTGGGTTGCAGCGTATTGTCGTACATACTTTTTGAGAAGTTGGATTTTTCTTGGCAGGCGGTGGTCGATTCTGCGCCCGAGGGGCATTTTTCGATGGTGCGTCCGATCGATGATGCTTCTTTGCCGTGGACGGGTTTGATCCTTGGGGTACCGCTTTTGGGATTTTGGTATTGGAGTACGAACCAGTACATTATTCAGCGGGTATTGGGGGCCAGAAATATTCAGCATGCGCGTTGGGGGGTGATCTTTGCGGGTTTTTTGAAAATCATTCCTTTGTTTATTATGGTGATTCCAGGGGCTATGGCCATTAGTTTGTATCCTGGTTTGTCGAATCCGGATACGGTATTTCCGACGGCGGTGTTGGATGCTTTGCCGGTTGGCCTGGTTGGGTTGGTATTGGCTGGATTGATTTCGGCGATTATGTCGAGTGTTGATTCGACGCTCAACTCTGCATCGACCCTGCTGGTGGTGGATTTTATCAAGCCTGCCCAGCCGAATATTACAGAAGCGCATATTGCTTGGTATGGTCGTTTGACCACTTTGATATTGATGGTGGTTGCTGCGATTTGGGCGCCGATGATTGAAAACTTCGATGGCATTTGGTCGTATTTGCAGCAGATGTTTTCCATCATTGTACCGCCTGTGGCAGTGATTTTCCTGGTCGGCGTATTTTTCAAACGCGGCAATGGCCCTGGTGCGTTTTGGACTTTGGTGATTGGTACCTTGGTGGGTGTGGTCTTGTTTATTCTGGGGCAGATGGGGCTTTGGCAGTTTCACTATACGACCAATGTAGGGATTATGTTTATCTTTTCTACTTTCATTTTTGTACTAATCAGCAATGCGACAGCGCCTCCTTCGCAGGAGCAGATGGCATTGTATACCTTTCGGCAGGAGTTGCTGGCAGAAGGTATGGAGCACCAGCCTTGGTACAGAGATTATCGCTACCACATCGTTTTGTTGGTCGTACTAATGACGTGGATACTGATTGCTTTTTGGTAGTAGGGGGTGGGCCAAAAAAAATACCCCGAATTCAGCCGAGCAGTGCCAAATTCGGGGAAGATAAGATCATCAAAGCTTTACTTACTACTCAAAATAGTTTAAACATGTTCTAGTAATGAAAAATCTGCTAGGGGGAAATTAAGTGTACTTTCGGATATGGTATAAGACTTCTTTAAAGTTGTCTGAAATTATTCTCCTTGACCCAGTGAAAACCCTCGCTTGCCATCGAACTCGTATAGGTTTTCCGTCTTTATGACATCAAAGCCTTCTTGGTTCAATTTGCTCATCAATTGCAGGATTCTTTCAAAGGTAATGGGACTGTAAGCGGGAGGTGATATGGCTGTATCAGCCTCCGAGGCTACAAAGCGGCAGCGCCAGTGGTCGGTACAATAGGTGTGTTCCAGTCCTTCCGGATACACCTTGACCCCGCGGTTGGTAATCATTTTGAGCTTCATGCCCTTGGAGCCCAAGTTTGCCAGGCCATCTCCGATGATCTGCGGGTCTGACCCCTGCCAGTCGATGAAGACATCTACGCCCACCAACTGCTTTTTCTTCTCTGGACGATTGTATTCCGGGATGTGAATGTGTCCTCTTCCTATCGACAGCTGGCTGGCGGCCAAAACCTTGGGTACGCTGCCCAACTTGGAGATGATGGCCTCGGCGAATTCTGTGGTAGAGACTCTCTTTCGGCTCCAACCCTCTTTATATATGTCGGCTGTATGGATGCCATCTTCTATGGTCGACAGCCAGGCATTTTTGACTTTATCGGCTACTTCGGTTTGTCCGATGTGCGCCAGCATCATAACCGCAGCGTTGAGCAGGCCGGATGGATTGGCAATGTTCTTCCCTGCAATGTCGGGCGCAGAACCGTGGATGGCTTCAAACATAGCTACCTCCTTTCCAATGTTGGCCGAACCAGCTAGCCCCACAGAGCCAGCGATTTCCGCTACGATGTCTGAAATAATGTCTCCATAGAGGTTGGAAGTGACGATCACATCGTATCGCTCTGGACTCGCTGCCAGGCGGGCTGATCCAATATCGATGATTTGAGATTCACTCTTTATTTCAGGATACTCGGCAGATATTTCCTTGAATACTTGGTGGAAAAGGCCATCGGTCAATTTCATGATGTTGTCCTTGACCATACAGGTCACCTTTTTTCTGCCATAAGCCCTGGCGTACTCGAAGGCATAGCGGATGATTTTCTCGGAGCCAGGCCGGGTGATGAGCTTGAGGCATTGAACGACATCCTGTGTCTGTTGGTGTTCGATCCCGGCATATAAATCTTCCTCATTTTCTCTGACGACAACCACATCCATTTTTGGATGGCCGGTAGAAACAAAAGGGTCCATCGCACGAACCGGGCGGACGTTGGCAAACAAGCCAAGTGATTTGCGCAGGGTTACATTCAAGCTCTTATATCCCTTTCCTTGTGGTGTGGTAATGGGGGCTTTGAGAATGACTTTGCTGCGTTTGATCACTTCCCAGGACGCTTTATTGATCCCCGCCGTATTACCGTCCAGATAAACTTTTTCTCCTATTTCTATAAATTCTGGTTCGATCATAGCACCTGCCGCTTCCAGTATGCGCAAGGTGGCTTTCATAATGTCAGGGCCTATGCCATCGCCATAAGCTACGGCTATTTTTGTTGCTTGGCTGGTTTGGTTGTTTGCGACTGTTTGCAGTTTCACGTTGTTGTTCATATAAAATTTTTTTATTGGTTGATTATTTAGTTAAGGCTTTGGATTTGTATGGTAGATGTTGAATGTTTTTGCGGTTTAGGAGGGAGCTTTGTTTTGGCCAGCTGTCCCGAGGAACAGCAAGCAAACAATGATAGAAGAGGAGACCAGAGCTTCGCTGATTAGCAAACTGTTTGTATAGAAACACAGGCCCAGCCATCCTGCAAGTGCGAGGAACACCGCAATGGGTACGACACGCTGTTTGAGGCTCGCTTGCCGGTCGGTCCGGACTTGGGCTTGCTCTAACTTCGGAAATGTACTTTGGGTGATTTTCGGGGACCTTTGCAGTTCGTTGCTCTCTTTCATTTCTACATTTGTTTACAACAAAAGTGAGCCATTTTT
>JBCCSZ010000091.1:0-24547 GCA_039199225.1 Bacteroidota bacterium | reverse complement strand
GTCTACATTTCCGCAATCGTCTTCTGCAAAAAGGGTGATGGCCAGCATCCCAACATCGCTGCAATCAAAAGTGCTTTGACTGAGTCGAAAATTTAGGGTAGCACTACAGTTGTCACTACTGCCATTATCTACATCCGCTGTCGTAATCTGCCCCATGCCGTTGGCATCCAGTTCAACCGCTGGCGCCATGCAAATCAAGCTGGGAGCTGTCGTATCTTGAACGGAAATGGTTTGGGTCAGGGTGTTGGTATTTCCGTTGCTGTCCGTAGCCTCCCAAGTACGCACAATGGCAAACGCTTGTGCGCAGCTTCCTGCGATGGTCGTATCGGAAACTAGGACGGCAGCAATCGGATTGGCGTTGCAAGGGTCATTGGCTGTCACGATAGAAGATGGGATCGCCGTATTGCAGTTAATGACTGTATCTTGGAGCGGATCAATAAAAGTGGGTGCCTCCAGATCACTGACGACTACCGTAAAAGAACAACTCGAACTGTTGCGAGACTCATCTGTGGCCGTGTAAGTAACGGTAGTCGTTCCGACGGGGAACAGGTCGCCGGAAACCATGCTGCCAGTGGCAGGGCTGATGACTGCTCCTTCCAATTCCATGATGTACGGCAGGCTGGTGGTACCATCCAAATCGGTCCAAGTGCCATCGTTTTGAATGGCCCCAAAATCTTCGCCTGTTCCCCCACCATCATCGGGTTCACCTGTATCCCAATTGATGAAAGAGACAGCCTCCCCCGTGATCCAATTCATGCTACCTTCCTGCCCTTGATCCGTCAGACCGATCCATGCCAGACCATTTCCCGCCACAATGTTATTTTCGACCAGGCTGGTCAAGCTGACTAGGTGTCCACCATTGGCAGCGGCATCTTGTAGGGCGGCTTGCCAATTGAAGCTGCTACTGGATAAAAAGTATGCGCGGTTGTTGTTGCTACCCAGCAAAGTAAAATTGCGAAGCCTGGTCGGCACATCGCAATCATCGACAGCTGTGACGTTAAAATTGACGTAAGCACCACAGATTCCAGGGTCTGTATTGACCTGGATGGGCGTGGCAGGGCAATTCATAACGGGGGGCGTACGGTCTCCTGGGCAGGCGTCCTGAGCAACAGACAGTGGGAAGAAAGCGAAAAGAAAAACAACCGAAGCAAAAACCTGAAGATAAGGGAGTTGGCGATGATTGAAAATGTTTGAAAGCAGCATCACCATACACCAGAGGGTAGTGTTTCTATGCATTATCCGATTTTGTGTTTAGTGCCGAAAGTTTGAATCTCAATAAGTCATGGAACTACCTCCTCTCAACACCTGGCGGGTGAAAGGATGGATTCCAAAAATTTTTATTAGAAACAGTTGCTGACAAGTGCCGACTTGGCACCAGTAATCGGTATTGGGAAATGCTTTAAAGAATTGGTTTTGGAACGACGCTGTTCGGGAGCCACAAATGTAAATAAAAGTATGCATAAATGCAGCTATCCAGTAAAAAACATATTAAATTTTATTAATATTTGATATTTATCCAATCACATTACCCTATTTACCCTTTGCATATGTGACGAATGCACGAACTCAAAAACTGCCCTTCTCCTTTTTGGGTCGAAGCAATGCGGACGCTCCTGATTTCTAGCCAAAATGACAAAGTTGTGATCTCTGCTGGTCAAAATGGACAAAAACAATGAACTACCGTCCATTGGATTCTATGATTTTGCGCTATATTTGCCCGCCATATGGAAAATCAAGCGTTGACAAAACCGTCTCTCACCCTTGAGTTGTCTACTTCCCTGCAGGACAATCAGTCTGTCTATGTAGTAGGAAATTTCAACAATTGGCAGGCCGGGCAGCCGGAATTCAGGATGGTGGCTAAGGAAAACGGCGTCTACCGCTTTATTTTTCCCGAGGACCAAGAATTACCCCTTCCCATAGAATACAAGTATACCCTTGGCAATTGGGATTCGGTGGAGTTGGATACGATGGGAAATGGCATTCCCAACCGGCAACTTTTTCAAAACACGGGATTGGTCAAAGACAAGGTACCTTATTGGATGAGCAGTGGGAAAAACTACTTGGATACGTTTCTGCCCAAGGTCGAGATTCTTTCGGAGAATTTCGAAATGCCCCAACTCATCAAAACCCGTAGAATTACCGCTTTACTGCCTCACAATTACTACGATACCGACAAGCACTATCCCGTCCTTTATCTCCAAGATGGTCAAAACTTATTCGACGATTATGCGCCCTATGGCAACTGGGCAGTCGATAAAAAGCTGGCTTTTTTGACAGAGCAAGGCATGGGAGATGTCATTATCATCGCCATAGATCATGCTGCGGAGGAGCGCATTGCAGAGTTTACTCCCTCCCACCAGACAAAATTAGGGGCTGGTGATGGCAAAAAGTATGTTCGATTCTTGGCGGATACTCTCAAAAAATACATCGATCGCAAATTTCGGACCCGTCCTGAGCGGGAATTCACGGGGATTGGCGGTAGCTCGATGGGGGGATTGATAAGCATGTATGCCGGTTTGAAATACCCCGAAGTATACAGCAAGCTGATGATCTTTTCGCCCTCCCTTTGGGTAGACCCCCACATCGCTGTGCGGGCCGATGAATATTTTGCTACCTTTGAGAGTAAGATTTATATTTACGCTGGCGAGCAAGAAAGTCCGACTATGTTACCCAATATCATGCGCTTTAAGTCAGCTCTTGAAAGAAACCGCATTGATGAATCCCGCATCGCTTTTCAATTGTCTGTCGATCCCAAAGGAGAACACAATGAGTCCCGTTGGGGAATTGAATTCCCTAAAGCGATAGAGTGGCTATTTTTTAAAAATTCTGAACTTGTATAGAGATGACCTTAAAGTACCTCACAAGCATACCATCTACTCCCATACAACTGATTATCCCTCTCCTTCAATCGGATCAACTAGCCGATCAACTGAAGGAGATTGCAACAGAAAGTGGTCAGGATGCCAAGCTACTCCAATCGGATTTTAATGCCAATGCTGGAAGCATTCATTGTATTTATCCGGCTGAACACAAAGGCAGCAGATGGTTACTCTTGGGACTGGGAGACCACCCATCCGAGGCTGTAGTGACCAACGCATTCCGTGGCTTGTCTTTTCGACACAGCAAAATCCTCAGTGGCCAAATTGGTATTTCTGACAGGTATTTGGATGCCGATAAAATCTCTGTTGATGCACTGGCCACCACATCAGTTAACGGCTTGTTATTAGGCACCCATTATATAGGTACTTTTAAGAGCAAGAAGTCAGATGCCCACCCTTTGAAGAAAAAAAGTACTCGCCTGGCTTTCATCAGCTCAGAAGCTAAAAAATATGCCTCGGGGGCTCGCAAAGGCCAGGCAATGGCTGAGACGCAGATGAGAATTATGGAATTGGTCGACGGGCCTGGCAATAAAGTAAAGCCGGAGACTTTGGCAAAATGGGCCGTTCAATCGGGTAAAGATCACGACTTCAAGGTACGAGTGCTCAATAAGTCTCAAATACAAAAAACTGGTTTGGAGGCCCTTCTGGCAGTCAATCGCGGCAGTGAATATCCTCCTTATTTCATCATCATGGAATACAAGCCCAAAGGCCGGAAGAAGTATCCCAAGGTCGGCTTGGTGGGCAAGGGGGTCACCTTCGATACGGGGGGACTGTCCATCAAGGGGTCGGTCAACATGCACTACATGAAGAGCGATATGGGCGGCGCAGCGGCTGTGCTTGGCACCATGGAGCTGACAGCTAAGCTCAAATTGCCCGTTCACCTCATCGGCATCGTTCCAACAACGGACAATTGCGTAGATGCCAATGCGGTCAAACCCGGTGACATCATCGGTTCGTACGATGGCCAAACCATTGAGGTCATCGATACAGATGCTGAAGGTCGCCTGATTCTAGCAGATGGGCTTGCCTACATGAACAAGCATTACAAGCCAGATATTATGATCGACCTGGCGACGCTCACGGGCAATTGTGTTCGGGCATTGGGCTACGAGGCTGGTGGGCTGTTCACCAACAACGACGAATTGGCCGATCTGATGCTGGCCGCCGGGCAACGGACCGGAGAGCGTCTGTGGCGCTTACCCATCTGGAAGGAATACCGCAAGGAACTCGAATCGGAAGTAGCCGATGTGCGCAACCTGAGCATCCGGCCGGTCGCTGGTGCCATCACTGCTGCCAAATTCCTGGAAGTATTCATCGGCGAGCATCCTCGCTGGGCGCACCTCGACATTGCCGGCGTAGCTTTTGGGTCGCATCCTTATACCAAGCAAAAAAGTGCCACCAGCTTTGGTGTAAAATTATTGGTCGACCTTTTAAATCATTTATAAGATTCTGCTGTTTCTTATTGATAAACCATCCTGTAGAAAGTCTGCTTTAATCCATGTATCGATCTGTCTGGTCCGATAGAAGGTAATCTTTTATCTAAAATACTAAGTGCTACAAGATTATTTGATTTATCTTACCGACGGTCGTTTGCTCACATTGAGCTGGCCGACTGTAAAACTAAAGCATCAAAAAACGAAGTGGCTATCAAAAGTTGATCGCGTAGTTAGCTGTTCAGCATCACTGCATCAATTTTTTTTGCCCTACTAATTGAATACCATATTCTCATCCGCCTATTAGTATGAATCCAATCCTCCAATTCGATAATGTCGTCAAAACGTATGGCGACCATACAGCCGTCGACCACGTATCATTCGAGATTCCCAAGGGCTGCATCTTTGGAATGCTCGGTCCCAATGGTGCCGGAAAAACTTCTTTGATCCGCATCATCACGACCATCACCCGCGCCGATGAAGGGCAGGTTCTACTCGACGGTGTACCCCTCAATGGCGAACACCCTTCCAAGATTGGCTACATGCCCGAGGAGCGAGGCTTATACAAAAAAATGAAAGTGGGTGAACACCTCCTTTATCTGGCCCAGCTCAAAGGGCTGAGTAAAAAGGAAGCGAAGAACGAAATCAAATATTGGTTCGACAAATTTGACATCAAAGATTGGTGGGACAAAAAGATCGAAGAATTGTCGAAGGGTATGCAACAAAAAATTCAGTTTATTGCTACGGTGATACACAAACCCAAATTGCTCATTTTGGATGAACCCTTCTCTGGTCTCGACCCCATCAACACCAACCTGATCAAAGATGAAATCGACGAGCTCAACAGAAAGGGTTGCAGCATTATTTTCTCGACCCACCGCATGGAACAAGTCGAAGAAATTTGTGAATACATCGTCCTGATCAGCAACGGCAAAAACATTCTCCAGGGAAAGGTGATCGACATTAAGAATCAATTTAAGGACAATCTTTTCCGCATCGAATTTGAGGGCAGCATCCCAGACGATGTCCAACAAGCTTTGCAAATAGAAGAAAGCTCTGAAAATTCGATTACCGTTAAAATGGCAGAAGGCCAGGATTCCAATCAGATTTTGCAACGCCTTCTTCAGGCCGGTGTCCAAATCCATTCCTTCAACGAAATACTCCCAACCCTGAACGAGATATTCATCCGCCAGGTCGAAGGGTCCAACTAAAAACGCCCAGCACAAATGAATAAACTTTGGTTAATCATCAAGCGTGAATACCTGACACGTGTCAAAAAGCGCTCCTTCATCCTCGCCACCCTACTGACACCACTGGCCATTGCCGTTTTCATCGTAGTGGTCGGGCTCATTTTTAGCTACGAAGGTAGTGGCCGCACCCGAATCGCTGTTGTGGATAAATCGGGGATTCTCGACGAGAAAAACATTAAGGCCGACGCCAAAACCAGCTTCAATAAAACCAGTGAAGGAATCGACGAACTGAAGAAAAAGGTGGAAGCCGATGAGTTCGATGGAGTGCTGCTCATCCCCGAGCTGAATGACATCCGGACTGGAAGGCATCGGGTTTTTTACTATTACGACAACAATCCACCCGATCTCAAACTGGAATCCACCATCCGTTCTGCCTTGCGCAAACACATCCGAGATTTTAAAATCGAACAACTCAACTTCGACAAAGCAGCCTTGGAAGCCCTCAATACCGATATTGAAATCGAACCCGATCCCATCAATGGAGAAAGCGACAATGCCAGCTCGATGACCAGCGCCATCGGTGCTTTGATTGGAGGTGCGATGAGCTTTGTGATGTACATGGCCGTTTTGATTTACGGTATGATGGTGATGCGCAGCGTGATGGAGGAAAAAATGAATCGCATTGTAGAAGTTATGATCTCATCTGTCAAACCCTTTCAGTTGATGCTCGGCAAGATCATTGGTGTGGGGGCGGTAGGGCTGACGCAATTGGGGATTTGGATCGTTTTAATTCCCCTTGTTTATTTGATCAGTATGTTATTCATCGACATTGATCCCAGCCAAATGCCAGGTGCTACCATGAATCCAGAGATGATGGAGATGCAAATGGACAACGAAGAAATCGAATCCAAAGTCGCCCTCGCAGTAATGGAGCTGCGCAACCAGAATTGGCTGTTGATCATTCCACTGTTCATTTTCTTTTTCCTGGGTGGATATTTCTTGTATGCCTCCTTATTTGCTGCCATTGGCTCAGCGATGAGCGATGACCTTGGTGAAGGACAAGCCTTGACATTGCCCATTACGATACCCATCATCATTGCCTTTTACATTATGATCGTAGCGGTCCAGAGTCCGCAAAGTAACCTGGCCGTTTGGTCGTCCATCTTCCCGCTCTTTTCGCCCATTGTGATGCCAGCCCGCTTGGCATTTTCGCCGCCCTTTTGGCAAATTGCGCTATCGGTTATCCTGATGGCTGCCTCTGCCCTATTCTTCGTTTGGCTCTCCGGCAGAATTTATCGGGTCGGTATTCTGATGTATGGCAAAAAGGTTACACTGGCTACTTTGTGGAAATGGATGTTCTACAAAGGGTAAGCAGTTCTTATACATCTGTAGAAGTAAAAGTTGAATTGGATGGATAGGATAGCCAGGCTGTCCAGCATCCTTGCATTGTTTAATTTTTATCGACATGCATAAGACTACTTTTGTACTTCTACTGATGGTTTGGAGCTTCCATAGCACGCAGGCGCAGACGGAAGACCCACCCTTGGAACTCTCCGAGGAGCAGCTTTTGGAAGACTTAGAATTCATTGCCAAAAAGCTCGAGTATTTTTCGTCCTACCAAGGCTTGAATGGCTATTCGTATAGGGACGATTTGCAAGCATATTTTACAGCGCAAAGCAGTACGCTCACCCCAACAGACATATCCAAGCTTGGCCTTTTCCTAACCGAGACCATTGGTAAAATTGGAGACCGCCATGCCTACGTTAGAGGGTATATGGATGATGAGCATAAATTCCTGCCTTTCACGGCAGCTCCTTACGATGAAAAAGTACTTGCTTTGCAGTACGATCAATCGCTCAAAAAATTCCATCCAATTTCCGATGAGTTTCCATACCTCAAAGCCATCAATCACATTGCAATAGAAGACTTCCAAAAGCAAATCATTCCAGAGGAAATCAAGGCGCCTCCACAGGCTTACTACACCCGTTATGTGGAAATGTTGAAATACATTGAGCGCAACCATCGACTGTTGCAAAGACCGCTGCCCGATCCCTGCTCATTTACATTTACCAATTTCGAAAAGGATACTACGGTCGTCTTAAACCTAGCCAACGATCCAAAGCTACATCCTATCTGGAAAGAAAAATTCGATGCATTTGCACATTCGGCAGAAGAACTAAACGATTCGACCATTGCGCAAAACTATTTTCATCTGGACTCGAATGGCATCGCCCACATCTACATTCCGGAAATGCTTAATGAGAAAAAGGCACCTCAGTTTTTCAAAACACTGCATGCCTTTATGCAACAGATTCAATCCAGCAAAGCGCTTATTCTGGATGTGCGAAGCAATAGCGGTGGCAGAAGACATCTGATTCTGGAGCTTGCCAAATACATCGTTCATCCCGATTCCATCCATGTTGTAAACGTTGCGCACCACCGCAGCGAAGGACGCATCTCTGCTAGAACCATACGCTCCTTAAATCGTCGGTCCCTCTACGCCATGAACACCTTCGACAAACAGGAACAGCAAGCGATTCGCCACTTTTTGGAAACATTTAAACCCATGTACAAACTCTCGGAAAAGCGATTCAGCGAGCCTTATTTTACTCTTTTCAATGGCGCCAAACTTTCGTTGGGTGCCTATCATTACAACAAGCCCGTTTATCTGATAACCAACGAAAGGAGCTTTAGTGCTGCCTCTGTGTTTGCAGCAACTTTCAAGGGGCTACCCAACGTTCACTTAGTTGGAACAACCACCGATGGATCAAGCGGCAACAGCGAAAAATACTACTTACCACATTCCAAAATACGCGTTAAGTTAAGCACGATGGTTTCTTTTCAGAAGGACGGCCAATTGCTTGACGGCTATGGGACCAAACCAGATATAGAAATCAGCAGGAGTCTACAGCAAGTCTTGTGGGAGGAAGACAACCAACTACAGCAATTGAAAGAAATGATCTTGTCCAACAAGCAGTAAAAAACGCCCATAGGTGTTTCATTCCTACGGACGTTGAATTCATCCATTTCGATTAACAAAACTCAGATATCTATCGATGGCTCGAAGTGGAAGTAATCACCGTCGAGCCCTTTGCTGGTCAGGTACTGCTCCCAGAACTTTGCCGCTTGGCGGATTTTCTGATCGTTTTTCTTATCGACTGGGTGGACGATGAAGATTTCGCAATCGGATAGGTCCTCGATGCCACAGGCATTATCAAATTGTGTAGGCAGAGCCTCTAGCTTTAGTTGGCGCGCATGCAAGTTGGCTACTTCGCTGTTTTCCAACATATCGGAATAAACCAAAATCAATTTGCGGCCAGCGTCCGATCGATTCAGCTTTTTGATGCCTTTGCAGAGCGGATGAAAAATGTGAGAACTTTTCAGTGGCTTACCTACATAGTCGGCATTCAATGCTTCTGCCTTGTCCAACAACTTCTGCTTAAAAGTTTCCAGCTCCTTTTGGCGCAAGTACTTATTGCCTTCGAATTGGGATTTACCTTCTTTGAGCTTTACGTTGACACTGGAAGCGGAGGCTACGTCATGGATCGGATAAATCCGAATGCTGCCATAGTTTCGATCGTTTCCTTCGGTGATGTCCATCAGTTGCAAAAACTTATCTGCATCTTCGGCCAACCGCTCGGTGTAATCCTGTCCTTCGGTATAGTCCAGGTAGATGTATAAATCGGTCTTCTGGGGAGGAGCCTCAGAACATCCAATCAGGAGGACGAGGCTGGATAAAAGAAGCATGCTATTCCATATTTTTTTCATGTGTTCGTGATTTTTAGGTTTAGTGATTTGGTGATCTTGTGATCTCGTGATTTGGTGATTTTAGTTTGGGTCTAGTTCGGTATGGGCGCTGTATTTGAGGTCTAGCTGCTCTAAGCCTTTGGTCCAGGCTTGGGGAGAGCGGCGGTTCTCGCGGTGCATCAGGTTGGCGGCGCGGTACTTGCCGACTGCGATGGCATAGCTGGCATCCACCATGGCCTCTAGGGCGATGAAGGAATTGAGCAACTCATCGTAAACCTGCGCAGCTTTGTTGCGCTTGGTGACCAATTCGGCCTTGCGATGGCTCAGGGCAGCCTTGCGGCTGTTGAACTGCTGCTGTGCTTCCCGAAGCTGGTTGTTGCGCTCTTCGGCGATCAACTTGCTGCGATTTTGGATCAATACTTTCTCCTTATCGTAGCGTAGCTTCTCTTTCTGAAACTCCTCGTGGGTATGCTCCAACTCGTAGCTCTCGTCGTGACGGAAGTATGCGGCTAAGACACCGATTACAAAGAGAATCAGGTTGAGCGATACAAAGATCACGATGTTGAGATTGTTGGCGGTCTCACCAGTATGCTCTGCCAACACATAGGCGCGAAAAATGGATACGCCAAAGTTGAAGATGAAGAACAAACCTACTGACAGTAAGGCCAGCCAATTGTACTCCCGCTTTTCTTTGCGTTGTTTGACAAAGACGCCCGTAAAATGGGCCAGAACGGGGATGGCAATACCCAACGAACATGCCATGATGATGGTGATGAAGAACGCCTCTCCAAACTTCTGGAAGATTTGGATGTTGAGCGGTACTTCGGCAAAGCCCAATCCCATCAGCAATATCAGATACCAAAACTTGGATTTGAAGTGGATCAATGGGCTCATTCGCCCAACCCGATCCTGTATTTGCTGAAGCGCCTGCCGAGCGACCAGGTAGTCGCGCTGTACGACTTTGTCCAGTTGGTCGATCTCCGCCTGGCGGATTTGAAATTCCTTATTGATGTGCTCCACTTTATCGTTCTTCTCCTTTTGAATCAACTCCAACTCCCGCGTCAAGATCAACTGCTCTTGCTGCTGGTATTCCTTTAGCTCATCGACCGTACTTTGATAGTCCAGGTGTGGTTTGTCCAGATAAGGGCGTCCTTCATTCCAGCTATCGGCGATCAGTTTTTGATACTCGCTCTTGATGAGCATTTCATTGGGACTTAGCAAGGGGTCCTCGGTTTTTGGTAGGCTCAAAGAGCCGTCCTGCTCTCCAAGTTGCTCTGCCTGGCGGAGGAGGTCTTTGTGTGCTTCCTCGATTCTCAACTTTTGGCGGGCAACCAACTCAGCTACTGTCGTTTTCACAGTGTTGTTTAAAAGCTCCTTTTTCATTGTTCGTGTGTTTTTTTCGTTAGCAATATGATCTATCACTGAAGTATTTTCTGTTTTTTACAAGCCCCCAGGCATACTTTCTCCATTTCATAAGCGTTCATTTGAAAACTTATGATCTTAGAATAAGTCATTGATTTACAGTCCATTGACATTCATCAATAGTCCTTAATCAAGTCCGGAATTATGTGTGAAACACGTATTTGGTCAGTGTTCAAGCGAAGACATTCTCCATCAACGCTTTATTCAATATTAAGAAAACCTTAACAATTAATCGCAAAATGTCGATAAAGCAGGAACGAAACTCGACAAATGGACGCAAGAATCGTTGGACATTGCTAAGAAAAACAGAATAAAGTTCTTCATCGAGGCAAATGGACATCAAACAAAATCGTCGGAGCGATAAGTTGGTGGCTTGCGTTTGGATGACTTTGAGGTGGAAACAAGGCTGCCTTTGGCACTGCTTCGCGCGATAAAACCAGCAATTACACCAAAGATGAAACCGCCAATGTGCGCCCACCAAGCCACGCCATCTGTTGCGGCTGTCTCTGGCCCCAGCGCTGCAAAACCGGAGACCAATTGTTGTATAATCCAAAATCCCAAAAACCAAATGGCCGCTACTCTAAAAGTAGAGAAGAAGTAAACGACTAGTACCTTCACTTTCGACTTGGGAAACATCACTAGGTAGGCTCCCAAAACAGCAGAAATAGCACCACTGGCCCCTACCGTTGGAATCGCTCCCGGGCAGGCACGAACCCCCTCGGTACAATGAAAACCACTCACATTACAAGGTTGGCAGCAATCGATCAATTCGAGGCCCGTATTAAAATAGATGTGCGCAAAGTGGGCCGCCAATCCACCCAACAGATAAAAAACCAGGAAATTGATATTGCCAATCGTCGCCTCTATGTTATCGGCAAAGACCCAAAGAAAAAGCATATTGCCAATCAGATGCATCCATCCACCGTGCATAAACATACTTGTGAACAGTGTCAGATAGTCTTGTCCGTTGACTATTTCGTTTGGAATGGCACCAAATTCACAGATCAGAGCGCCTGGCTGGCTCAATTGAAAAAAGAAAAACAATACGTTCAATACGAGAAAGGTATAGCTAAATATGGGCTTAGCGCCTCCCTGGACCTGGTCATCACCGACTGGAAAGATCATCTTCTACGATTTGATTACAAGGGAAGGTAGTCATTTTTGATGATTCAGCAGCAACAAAAAAAACGGCGCCTGTGTATGGGGAACACAGACGCCGCTCGTAACTATAGGCTTTATATTTATTACTCGGGGTGAAAATCAGTCAATCTGTAGTTGAATGGCGTATTCCTCTGTCGGAATGGGCTTGTTGCTGGTCGGATATGGCCGGACATCCTTCAGTTGAATGTTGAAGTCCTCAAAGGCCACCGCATTGGCAATGGATTCCACTGGTTTGGTTCCCAACTCGAAACTCGTTACCACTTTTCCACTTTTTTGCACCAGCACTTTTACTTTGGCCTCTCCTGCACGCATACATTCTATGGAAGTGGGACAACGATTGTCTCCCAGCATTTGAGAGAAGAAAATCTTGAAATCGCCCTTATTGAAAAAGGCACTTTCTCCCAGCTCTAGCTCGAACGCTTGACCAGGGGTTGCTTGGCCGGGCATGCTCTCTTTATCACAACTATAAATGGCCAAGACTGCCATCAAAAAAATTATATTGTACCACTTTGTTCTCATTGGTCTTTGCTTTGGTCACTCACTTGTAAAGACGCGCTAGGGGCTACAAAAGGTTGGGTCGGTCAGAAAAAAAATTTATCGGATGGCGTAGGCTCTAAAATACTCACATTCGCGGATGGCTTCCTCAAAAAACTGTGTGCCGGAGTAGTTATCTCGCAGCATTTGAAAGTAAGTTCGATAGGTCGCAGGAGGATTGGGTATGCGATTACCATAAGGGCTGTAGTCGCATTCTCGGCTGACAAACCAGTTGTATTGCTCACAGCGAGCCGCCATGAAAGCAGCACGGGCAGAGAGCTCGACCTCTTCCGCCAAATAGATGACCTTATTGAAATAAAAAAGGGCTTTGTCTAGGCCGTGGTACTCCCGATTGTCATAGGGCGCAAACCACAGCGGGAAGACACCATCGCGATCGTAGCGCCAATTGGCTCCACTCCGATAGTAGTCCAACACCTGCCAACTGTGGCCAAAGTACGACATGTTTAAATAGGCCGTCGCCAACTCGTAGTAATAGTAGGCGCCGCGTTCGAGGTCTGCCTTACCCTTGTATTCCAACTCGAAGATGCGCTGTATGATCTCTGCTTTGTTGAAATATTCGATGGAATCTGGTAGGGGGCATTCGATGCATTCCCGGAAGGGTTGATCGATGAAAGGGTTGAATTGAAAAGTGTCGCGATAGCTCAGTGGAATGCGTTTGAAGGCTTCCAATGCCAATTCGAGCTGATCGTCGGCCATAAAGGTGGTTCCTTTGATGTCCAGAAGTTGATTGCAAACAGAGGCTTCGTTTTCATCCAAAATGAGGGCCTCTTCCAGCAAATTGAGTTCTTCCTTTCCACAAATCTCCAGCAGGTCGTCTACGATGTCGAGTTGGGGGTTGGGCTTCAGGTCGTCGAGGGAATAGTGGAAGCGAAAAGACCGGCCGGGATTGCCTTGCCGAGCGTATAAGGCGCCGAGTCGATCGTTGATAAAGTCCGGAAAATCGCGGTATCTCTTGTAAACCGGGTCTTGGGTCATTATATCAAAAAATGCCTCTTCTGTTTCCCCCGTCATTTCCTCGCAAGCAACAACTTTCACTGCCAAGTCGAAGGCTTCCAGCTGGGCTTTGAGGCTGTCGTTCTGCAGTTGTGGCCGCAGTTTATTGAAGGTCTTCTGAGCGGCATACACATCCCCGCCGAGGAACTCGAGATAACCATTGGCCAGGCGCCACAGAGGCAAGTTGTCTACTTTTTTTTCGACGATCACCCGACGCACCAAGCTGTCCAACTTCACCAAGCTGATGCCAGCATATTTGCGAGGAATGTCGTGGTAGCGTTTATTTTCAGGCCGACGGTCGTTGAATTCCAGTCCCAATAAGTCTTTCTCCAACTGTCGGATTTCTCGGACCAGCAACAATTCCAGTTGCTCGCTTTGGGGATTCAATTGATAAATCCTTTTCATCTCCTCTGCCACCCGACTGTCGCTTCGTTGGGCGCGCAGTGCAAAGAGCGTGGCGCGTTCTTCATCGTCCTTACAAAGCAAAAATATCTCCCGCCACTGTTGGTCGTTGCGCACTTTAAAACTCTGAAAAGCAGAAGCCCGCTTGCTAGGACAGTTTTTAAATATTTGCAAAAACAAATAGGCCGCCTCTACCTCCTGACCAAGAGATGCTAAAGCACCAGCCTTGTGTCCGAGTATCCAATAGTTGAGAATGCTTTCGATCGGATCGGTCTTGGGCAGCAACCAGTCGTAGAGCTCCAGTGTTTGTTGGTAATTCTTTGCGTAGTGTGCCAGACGAATCAATTGGTAAGCATAGCGCAGGCGAATGTAATTGGACTTGGTTTTGCGAAAAGCTTTGCGGCCATTGTCGATGAGGCGCTGCATGGCGATGGTATCGCGTTCGCTATCGTCGTACCAAGGGTCTGAGGTGGTCACAAACGGTTCACAACGCTTGGCAAAGATCAAATAATCGATGGTTTCTGTACAGCGATTGGCCTTCAAATGCCGGGCAAAGCTGTTTTTGGAATAAAAAAAATCGAGCGGAAGGTTTTTGCCGTAAATGGAAGTGCGAAGCAAACTCAGTTGATCGACACTAGAGCCGTAAATGACCTTACCCAAGTCCTCCAAACTTACCAGCTCACAAAAGATTTCCTGCCATTCGTCCAGATTGCCTTTCACTTGTTCGGGATGGCTGCTTTGGTAATTATCGTATAGAAGGTCGAAATTCAGAAAGTACGCAGCAAAGGCGGAGTCCTGGCGAACGATGTTGGGATTGATAAAGGAGTAGCCGTGAAAACTAAAGTCCCCCGGTCCGCAGGCCCTTGTGATCCTTTGTGGAAATAGGGCCAACAAAAGTAATACAATGAGGATAGCTTTGAAGGTATTGGATAGCAGAAGGCGCACAGTCGATTCTTTTGGCAAAAGATAGGGAGAATCGAAAGATTATCAAAAACGAATCCCTACCGTTAGATTGGGCGTGCGCTCTAACAATTGGACTTCCGTTCCCAAAACAGTCCGCAGTTCCTGATTGTCGTTTTTCAAATCGCTGTTGACAAAATAGTTTTGCTCGTACTTGAGGTTGACCCGATTAAAAAGATTCAGTACAGAGAGGCCAATGTGCCATTTGGACTTCCCCCAATCAAATCGGTAGTCGACACCGATGTCAAAACGATGGTAGTCGTCCAGGTAAGAAATTCGCTCGCGGGGTTTGATGGCGGCCCGGTCCCGCCCTGTATCGATGAGTAGCGATAAGTTTGTGTAAGCACCTCCCTTGCTAAAAATATAGCTGGCAGAAAAATACCACTTGTTCCATTGATACTGGTTGATCCATTTCAGCTGGTGGCGACGGTCGTCCACACTCGGGTACTCTTTCCCATCAAAAATATCGGGATAGCTGACGGTAGATTTACTCAAAGTGTAGGCAATCCAACCAGTGTAGTTACCGCTCGACTTTTCCAGCAAAACATCCATCCCTAGAGTTTTGCCACTTCCTTCAAAAACGCGAAAGCTCAAGCTATCAGCAGGCGTCTCTTCTGTGGGAGCGTTAAACTCCTTGGCTTGTTCAACAATGCCCTCCGTATCTCTTCGATAAAACTCGACATCCAATTTCCATTTCTTCTTCAGGAAGCGAAAACCGACCATCCACTGACGGGCCGAAGAAACGGGATATTCCTCATCATCAGAAGCCACCCAATAGTCGAAATTCTTTCCAAAGCGATCTTCGTACTGTATTTCGCGAACAAATTGATTGTAGCGAGCCCAGGAACCTTTGAAGCTCAAGTGCTGATCCAATTGGTAGGCCAATTGTAGGCGAGGCGATTGATAGATTTTATCCGTGAGCTTATCATAGGTCGTTCGGATACCGATGGTAAAATCAATGTCTTTGTGCCAGTCCGGACTCATCTCTGCAAAGATTGCATGTTGGTCTGCGGTAAGATTCTGCTCAAAAAGGCTGGTGCCATCGGCCAGCAAAAGGGAACTGACATCGCTGTGTACCCACTGATAGCCAAAGGCCAGCAAATGTCCCTCTGGCGAGTGGTATTCATTGCGGCTCGTCAGATGCAGGCCCTCTATGCTGTTAGACCTTTCTTCCCTCAACACAACTTCGGAGTTATCGCGTGGAAAGCGGTCGGAAGTCTCTTCTCGGCCTACCACCTTATTAAAATCCAATTGGTATTGAGAACGCGCCAAGGAGATGGACGAACTAAAGGACTCATTCCAAATGTGGTCCAGCCGGAAGCTCAAACCTTCGTTTTCCCATTGCGCATCCTCCCGATCCCAAAAGTAAATGTCCAGCGTATCCCGAACCCTCCGCAATGGCATAACTTGTATCACCTTGGGCCGAACACGCTCGAAATCGAGTTCATAAAAATGACCGTAAGTGTCCATTCCACGAAAGTAACTGGCTTCCGCTCTTGTTTTTGGGCTGATCTGCCAATGCCATTTTGCATTCAGATCGTAAAATTTGAAGTCTGGATTGAGTTGAACGGTGGATTGCTTCTTATCCGCGTCTCTGTCGTCGGACAAAGTTGGCAGTGTGATTTCCGGGTCTTCATAAGGCAGAATACCAGAATCTGTCAGATTGGAGTTTGTCATTCGCCCACCGATGGAAAGGCCCATTTTTTCATTTAAGGGCAATTGGAGATTGGCCGTCGAGGTGAGCAGGTTTACTTCAAGCCCTCCTTCGACTTTCTTAGGTCCCACCCCTAGGGTAGTGATGTCCACTACACTTGAAAGGCGACCGCCAAACTCTGCAGGAAAGGCGTTTTTGTAAATATCTATTTCTTCCACCATGCTGCCATTGATCATGGTAAAAAGGCCGTAGAAATGATCGACATTGTACAGGGGAATGCCATCGACAATGATTCGGTTTTCATCCCCTTTTCCACCGCGCACTTTTAGGTCGGCAGAAAGGTCGTCGTGGGCGCTGATTCCGGGCAGCAGCATCAGTGTTCGGAAGGGATCGAAGCTGCCCATGAGAGAAGGAAGGTTCCGAAGGCGATCTGCTTGCAAGCGAGTTACGCGGCCATCGCGGGTCTGCCGGGTGAGCGGCAGACGATCGGTAATTGTTACATGACTGATTTCCTGTGGCTCTGCCTTCAAACGGATGTCCAAAAGCTTTTCGCGACCATCAAGAATCAGTTGCTTGCTCAGGTACCCCAGGTATCGCACCTCCAATTGCTGCGGCCGTTCAGCAGCATCTTCTACAAAATATTCAAAATACCCCAACTCATTGGCCACCAAGCCTTTTTGCTGGGGCTTCAGAACGATGGTGGCAAAGGCCAGGGGATTGCCCTCTTCATCCAAGACCTGGCCGCGCAAGTTGAACCCCTTGACTGTCTGTTCCTTGCGACGCAGCAATACCTGCTGCCCTCCAACCAGTTGGTAGGTAATCGGCGTATCATCGAAAATCAATTCAAGGGCTTCCGACAGCTCGACATTTTCCAGATTTTGACTTACGTATACATTTTCAATGGAAGCCAGGTCGTAGGCCAGGCGAAGATCGTATTTGTCCCGAAGCAATAAGAGGATGTATGACAGAGGCGTCTTATCAAAACGCTCTGTCATACGGATGTTGGTTGACTTTTGTGCGAGGACTTCAGGGCCGCCCAATAGTAGACAGGCCAGCAGCAGGCAGACAATCAAGTCCCGGAATGAAATTCCCTCTCTTCGATGCATCATGCGTTTGTAGTATCTCGCAGGTCGTCAGGCTGAAAATGGTATATAGAAAATAGAATAGGTTCTTTGAGCTTGTTTCACAGCAGCAAACAGTTGATTACTCCGCTACGATTCGGTAAACACCACCACTTTTTTGTGCCTTGAGATTCATTGGCCAACATATTTTGTAAAGAGTCGTATCTATCGGATCAGAAGTATTGAAAAAGTAACTGCCGCTTTTCGCCAAGATGGATTCATCCGCCGCTATGGTGACGCCATATTGACGTTGTATTTCTTCGAAAACATCCTTCACCTTTCCATTGTCGAAATAAAACTGGCCACTTCGCCAGCTTGCCCGACGCTCACCATCGGCACTGCTTGCAGGCAGCAATTCTTGGTCTGCATCCAGCCGGGTGAATTGTCCTGGCGTCAGAAATACCTCTTTTCCACTTTCAGCCTGAACCCGCACCTTTCCGGTCAGACAATGTACTTCGAAGGCAGCTCCTCTGGCATAAACATTAAAACTGGTACCCAATACTTCCACGATTCCCAAGGGAGTCTGTACCGTGAACCGGCTGCCTTTTTGAACCTCAAAGAAAGCTTCTCCTTCCAGCTCGACCAGTCGATTTTCCTCCCAACTACCTGCCTGATAGCGCAATTCTGAATCTGCATTCAGCTGAACGGAGGAATTATCTGGCAGCTGAACGAGTTCCTGTCCTGCGGCATTGGACCGGACAATGGTTGATGGATTGTACAACCAAAAGAACATCAGAGCCGCTACACAAGCAGCGGCAGCATAGCTGATCCAACGAAGGCTTTTGCGACGCCTCATCTGCACAACCGGAGCTTCCTTGGCCGTTTGAGCATCAATTTTATCCCAGATACCACTTAGGGTAGCCTCTGTTGGTTGGCGGCCTTTCATCCGAATGGCTTCCACCAAGCGGCGGCCAGCCTCCAACTCAGCCGAGCGCTCGGGATGAGCCTTCTGCCAGGCATCCCAAAAGGCAGTTGCACGCGCATCCTGTCCCTTCACCCAGCGGATAAAGCTGTCGTCCTGTGCAAAATCTTCTGCCTGATATGTTGTGTATTTATCTTTCATTGCATAAGCTATTCAACTACTCAAGACGTCCAAACTGCTTTTGTACTCATTTTTTCAGAAAAAATTTACAATCAACCACAATAAAGGGATCAAAAGGTGCTTGCGAAGGGCCTTCAATGCGGTGGAAACCAGGTTGCGCGCAGACTGGTAGCTGACGCCCATCACTTCGCTGATGCCTTCGTAATCCAGATCAGTATAGTATTTTAGGTAAATGACTTCGCGCTGGCGCTTACTGAGCGATTCCAGGGAGTGGCGAAGCTTTGCTGCCTGCTCGGCCGACAATTCTGCATTGGCCAATATTTCATCTATGGCCATTTCTGCCTGGAAATGGTATTCTTGAGGTTCGTCCGAGATGCTGCGCTTGCGCTGTTGCTCTATTTCCCGAATGATGCGTCGGCGAAGCGCAACGAATAGGTACTTGGCGATGTGGTCGTTGTTTCCCAGCTTTTCCCGCTTATTCCACAAGTCGACAAAAAGCTCTTGCACACAATCCTCGGCCACTTGTTCATTCTTCGCAAAGCGGTATCCATAGGACAAAAGGGCCTCAGCATGTTCCTTGTACATACGTTCCAGAGCGGATTTATCCCCCTTTTTTAGTGCTTGCCACAGTTGCGCATCAGTCATAGAACCCTAAAAGTAAAGGCATAAACGAATGGTGAAAAATTTTTTTCATTTTTTTTCAAAAAAGATGAGTACAAAATAAATACCAGCTGCTTATCCCTATGACAGACCAATCGTAAATCAAATTAAATTTCACAATGTTCAATCGAAATTCCTTTACAAGCACCATACTTTTACTGGCTGTTGTACTAGCCTTTACAGCTTGTGAAAAAGAAAATATTTCACCCGCTACAGATAGCCTCCTTTCCTCCGAAAGCACAAGCCTGGCCACTGACTTAGACCTAAATGCCGAATTCCGCAGCGAAGAAGACGACCCCAGTAATGAAAAAGGGTTGAGAGATTGCTTCACCATCGTCTACCCTGTAACGGTTATTTCTCCGGACAGCAGCACCACAGAAGCCGCCGATGCAGAAGCTGTCAAGCAGATCATAGCCGACTGGCGTACCAACAATCCGGATTCCCGCCAAAGACCTCGTATCGCCTTCCCTTACGACCTGGAACTCAGTGATGGCACCATTACGACCGTCGAGGACAGAGGTGATTTGCAGGAAGTTCTCCGCGCTTGTGCAGATGACATCGTTACGGGCGACCGTCGCTGCTACACCCTCGTGTATCCCGTGACCATCAAGTTGCCAACCGGCAGAGAGATCGTCGTTGACAATGCACGGGAAAGAGCCCTCGTCTATCGCAACTGGGAACGCGCCAATCCCGACTCGCGCAGACGTCCGGTCCTTGTGTTCCCATACGATGTAGAGTTGCCAAATGGAGACATTGTCACCATCAACAATGCAGAGCAACTGAAAAGACTACTCCAAGCCTGCAAGGACAATCGTCCCAATGACAATGAGCCTTGTTTTACCATCATCTACCCAGTAGACCTCAATTTCCCCGATGGTACTTCGTTGGAAGTTGCCGACCGGCAAGCTCTGGGACAGCTTATTCGCAGATGGAAAGCCGCCAATCCAGATGCGACAGAGTTCCCACAGATTGCGTTCCCTTATGATGTGGAGCTTGCCAATGGAAACACCGCCACCATCAGTTCACAGGAAGAGCTGGACCGCTTAAAAGCAAGTTGCCGCGACGACCGGCCCGTTAGCGACCAGAAGTGCTTCTCCATTGTATTTCCTGTTCAGGTTCAAATCCCAGGAGCCAATGCCGTCACCGTCGACAACGCCATTGCTTTGCGTCGCTTGTTTGCCCGCTGGGAAAAAGCAAACCCTCGCAGCCAACGGAAGCCACAGCTCGTCTTCCCCTACGATGTTGAACGCAACGATGGCACCATCGTCACTATAGAATCAACCGAGCAATTGCGCCGCCTAGTCGCCAGTTGCGAGTAAGTAAGAGCACTTTTTCATGAAATTCGATCAAGTTCTCCCGAGCGGTTAGTGGCCGTTCGGGATTTTTTTATTGCTCAAAATCCATTCGGACTTGTTCCAGGCTGGTAGGTGGAAAAGCTTCCAGCATCGCGCTATCGAGTTGGTAAAATGCGAGGGTAAAGCGACTGCTTGGCCAAAGTGGTTTGAGCTGTTGAACGGTTGTTTGCAGGAGCGCCGGTTCGATCGACTCCAGGCGGATGTCGTCGCCCGCGTAAAGGTAATGTCCTTGCAAAAAAGTGCCTTTCAGCACTTCGTAATGCCCTGGCTTGCTGAGCCGAAAACGCTGAACATCGGCCAGTGCCTCCGGGGTCAAGCCGTTGATTAGGCGGATCATTCGATCGTCCCGGAAGAGTACGCCCCAGCGGAAGACCGGCAGTGCCAGATCAAGCGACAGCGGATATTTTTCAAAGTTGAATAAGTAAGATTGCAAAGTTGCGCTATCCAGGATGGAGTTTTGGGTTGCGGGGCTGCGCACATCTCCGGTGTTGTAGCACATGAGCATCCCACGGTCGACGGGGGGTACGCCGGTCTGCCGAAAGTATTTGATTTGGTGCAGCCGGATGGTTGCCGACCATTGAACGGAGGGGTCGAAGCTTTGCTGTAGCAACTCCAAGAGCCGAAAGTACTTGGCTCGGGTGGTCTCCGTCCAATCGCAATCGATTTGGAGTGCTTGAATGGGGATTTGGGGAGGAAAGGAAAACCAGATACTTTGAATTTTTTGGGTCATCTGTTCGGCCAGCAGCGGGAGCTGCGTGTCAGGGAGGTGAATGAGGGTGCGATTGGTAATGAAAACCACTGGCACGACGGTCGGCAAGGAAAATTCTGGCTGCTGAGGCACTTTTAAAGGAGCTACCGGGATGGCTTGCTTGCTTGCAGGATTCCAGTCTACATCAAAAAATTTCACATACAGCTTTGAGCTTTTCAATTTTTCCAGATAAGCCCACTCGGTCTGCTTGAGTTGAAGGCTGCTTTTCCAGTGGTAAAAGCTCAGCTCCACCTCAAGAGACTCTTGGTGACCAGCATTCAGGCAGCCATTCAGCAAAAGCCCTAGAAGCAAAGCGACGGACAGCATGCGATTACTCATCTCAAAAAATGTATTCGCTCAAGTTGTGAATAACTTTTCCAATATGTTCTCTATAATTTCCTATCTCCATTCGCAAGTTTAGCACATTAACCAAGTTGTAAACCTTTCAGTTCGTTTGACTTATAAAGGCATGGAGTCGTTTGGAAAGTACCTTCATTTGCCTTCAAAAAGCCCTAAATTTTATCGGCATATATTTTGGGATTCGGTCGATTTTTGTATTTTTGACAGCTTTTCGAAAAGCAGCCTTCTCAGAAAGCCGTCAGTCAAAGCAGCGCATGCGAATTTTACCAAAATATTGGTCGCATCGAAATCAACTTATTTACGCAGAGCTTGTTCTCAAGAAAGATATTTAACTAAAAGGGTTTTCAAAGGAAAAGCAATTTTTTCCTTAAATTTAGACAAAGCCCTGTGAATATCCTACGGCGACCTTACGATCAGATCAATAAGTAGCCAACGGCTTTTGAACAGCCCCCTAAGCGAAAAGCTAAGAACATGCTACCTTTTCATTGAGAGAGGCTTAAAGCAAAACAAAACACAACTGCCCTGCTTTTGAGATCAAATGCAGTTTGGAAAATAGAATTGAACCCAAAACAAATATCGTTAACTATCAGTCAATTAAAAAGAATGCAGAGCATGGCCGTACTGAATGATAACTTACAAGACGCACTTCAAAGACACTTCGGCTTCGATAAATTCAAAGGCAATCAAGAATCCATCATAGAAAGCGTACTCCGCAAAGAAGATACTTTTGTCATTATGCCGACTGGTGGGGGGAAATCCCTATGCTACCAACTTCCTGCACTGATGTTGGAAGGCACCGCTATTGTTATTTCTCCGTTGATTGCCCTGATGAAAAATCAGGTAGACTCCATCCGCAGCTACAGTCAAACCGATGAAGTTGCCCATTTCCTCAATTCTTCCCTGACCAAAGCACAGATGAAGAAGGTAAAGGGGGACATTCTCGATGGAAAGACGAAAATCCTATATATCGCCCCTGAAACCTTAACCAAAGACGAAAATATCTCCTTCTTTCAAAGCGTGAATTTGTCTTTCGTAGCTGTTGATGAGGCGCACTGTATCTCTGAGTGGGGACACGACTTCCGCCCCGAATACCGCCGCATTCGGACAATGATCGATTCGATCAACCGAGAAATTCCCATCATTGCCTTGACAGCAACGGCCACTCCAAAGGTCCGGACAGATATTGTCAAGAACCTCAGCATGGAACATGTCAACAGCTTTGTTTCGTCTTTCAACCGCGACAATCTGTACTATGAGGTTCGCCCCAAGGGCAAAAAAGAGCAGGTTACACGCAGTATTATCCACATTGTCAAAGAAATGCCCGGAGAATCCGGGATTATATATGTCCAAAGCCGGAAATCGGCCGAGGAAATTGCTCGCTTGTTGGTGGTCAACGACATCAAGGCGGCCCCTTACCATGCGGGGCTGGATGCCAAGACGCGCAGCAAAACACAGGATGACTTCTTGATGGAGGAAGTTGATGTCATCGTTGCTACAATTGCTTTCGGCATGGGAATCGACAAGCCCGATGTTCGCTTTGTCATGCACTACGATATTCCAAAGAGCATCGAGAACTACTACCAGGAAACTGGCCGGGCCGGACGCGATGGCTTGGACGGTCGTTGCGTAGCATTTTATTCGCACAAAGATATTCTTCGCTTGGAGAAGTTTCTGCGCGACAAACCTGTTGCAGAGCGCGAAATGGGTGCTCAGCTGATGGATGAAATCATTGCCTATGCCGAAACTACAGCTTGCCGCAGACGCTTCCTGCTGCACTATTTTGGCGAAGAGTATGATGATTCACAATGCGTCAACATGTGCGACAACTGCCGCTATCCAAAGGAGCAGGTAGAAGTGAGTGCGGAGGTGAAGCATGCCCTGGAATCGATTGTCTCTCTAAAGGAGAATTACGGCATCAAGATGCTGGTCGATTTTGTTATGGGCAAAGAGACCAAGGAGATGAAAGACTATCAGCACAATCAGCTGCCTCTTTTTGGGATAGGTAAGGACAAAGACGAGACCTTTTGGCATTCCATCTTCCGCCAGTCTCTTCTCAACAACCTTTTGTATAAGGACATCGAAAATTATGGGCTGTTGAAGCTTCGGAAAAAGGGAATGCAATTCATCCAGCGCCCAACCAAATTCAACATCTCGCTCAACCACAATTACGATATTGCCACAGCAGAGATCAATATGGCCTCTACGGGTAAGACAGCCGTTCTCGACAAGGTTTTGATGGGTCTGTTGAAAGATTTGCGAAAGAAAATCGCCAAGCAGAAAAACATTCCACCATTCGTCGTTTTCCAGGACCCTTCGCTGGAAGATATGGCCACTCAGTATCCCATCTCAATGGATGACATGAGCCGTATCACAGGTGTCAGCAAAGGGAAGGCCCTTCGCTACGGCCGGCCTTTCACAGCCTTGATTCAGCAGTATGTAGAAGAAAACGACATCGAGCGCCCTACGGACATCATCGTCAAGCAGGTAGCCGATAAATCCAAGATCAAGGTCAACATCATCCAGGGTATCGACCGAAAAATTCCACTGACCGACATAGCGGGCTCCAACTCTCTGAGTATGGAAGAACTCCTACACGAGTTAGACATGATCGTTGCCTCCGGCACCAAAGTCAATATAGATTACTACATCGAAGATTCTGTCGATGAATATTCTAAAGACGATATTTACGACTATTTCATGGAAGCAGAAACGGACGATTTACGGTCGGCATTCGACGAGCTGAAAGAGGACGATATTACGATGGAAGAAATCCAGCTGATGCGCATCAAGTTCCTCTCTGAGATGGCCAACTAAATCCACTGAGCATGACCTTATTGATCCTGAATGGTCCCAATTTGAATTTAT
>JBCCSZ010000090.1:0-24797 GCA_039199225.1 Bacteroidota bacterium | reverse complement strand
TTCGCAGAGCCGTCGGTGGGCAGCTTTTGGCCTGATCGCCATGCTGATAGCTTTTGTGCCATCTCATATTCATTTCATTCAAATCGGTAGCTGTGTAGAAGGAGGACTTTGTACGCCGCCTTGGGTGGCTTGGCTGCGCCTACTCCTCATCCATCCCTTGCTGATATGGTGGGCATGGGCCAACCGATAAATGGTCCGCTGACCCATGCCCTATTGACCGGCGAAAGTCCAACCGATGCTACAGCAAGCTCTTGAAGCGCGGACGCTTGGGAGTCGTATCGCCCACCCGTGCCTTCTTACTGGCCTCGAAATCACTGAAGTTGCCTTCGAAAAAGACCAATTCTCCATCGTCTTCATACGACAGAATATGAGTTGCCAAACGATCGATGAACCAACGATCGTGCGATATGATCAAGGCACAGCCAGCAAAGTTTTCAATGGCTTCCTCCAAAGCCCGCAGGGTATTGACATCAATGTCGTTGGTCGGCTCATCCAGCAACAGTACGTTACCACCTTCCTTGAGGGTAATGGCCAGGTGTAGGCGGTTGCGCTCTCCACCAGATAGCACACCGATTTTCTTCTGCTGATCGGCGCCCGTAAAATTAAAGCGGCTTAGATAGGCGCGGGCGTTTACCTCGTGGTTGCCTACCTTAATCAGCTCATGTCCCTGGCTGACGACTTCGTAGATGGTTTTATCGGCTAAAAGGTCTTTGTGAGATTGATCGACATAGGCGAGTTTCACTGTGCTACCCAAGTCTACACTGCCGTTGTCTGGCTTTTCTTCTCCCATGATCATCCGGAACAGGGTGGATTTCCCTACCCCATTGGGTCCGATGATGCCGATGATGGCATTTTTGGGAACCGACATGCTGAAGTTATCGATCAATAGACGCTGTTCGAAAGACTTACTAAGGTCTTTGACCTCTATTACGACATCCCCAAGGCGTGGCCCGGGAGGAATAAACAGTTCCAGCTTCGCTTCTTTCTCTTTGACCTCAGCATTGCTCAAGGTATCGTAGGCATTGAGGCGCGCTTTGCCTTTGGACTGGCGAGCCTTTGGCGTCATCCGAGACCATTCCAACTCGCGCTTGAGGATTTTCTGGCGCTTGGATTCCGCCTTTTCTTCGTTTGCCAATCGGTTGGCTTTTTGTTCGAGCCAAGAGCTGTAGTTGCCCTGCCAAGGAATGCCTTCTCCCCGATCGAGTTCCAATATCCAGCCCGCTACATTGTCAAGGAAGTAACGGTCGTGAGTTACAGCAATGACCGTCCCCGGGAAAGACTTCAGGAATTGCTCCAGCCAGTGGACACTCTCTGCATCCAAGTGGTTGGTAGGCTCATCCAGCAACAAGATATCCGGTTTGCTCAGCAACAAACGACACAAAGCAACCCGGCGGCGTTCCCCTCCCGACAGCACCGCTACAGAGGCATCGTCTGGTGGACAGCGCAGGGCATCCATCGCCACTTCCAAGGTGTGGTCCAACTCCCAGGCATTGTACAGGTCCATTTTCTCCAACAACTCCCCTTGCTCCTCGATGACCTTCATCATTTCTTCATCACTCATCGGCTCGGCCAACTTCGCAGAAACTGCTTCGTAGGCATTCACAACATCCACGATGTGCTGCACGCCCTCCTGCACAACTTGCTTGACCGTTTTACTTTCGTCCAATTCCGGTTCTTGCGCCAGGTAGCCAATTTTGTATTCCTTGTCGAAAGTAACCTTGCCGTCGAAGTTTTGATCCAGACCGGCGATGATCTTCAGCAGGCTGGATTTACCGGCTCCGTTGAGACCTAAAACACCGATTTTGGCACCGTAATAAAAGGAGAGCCAAATATTTTTGAGTACTTGCTTTTTAGGCGGGTAAATCTTACTGACGCCTTCCATTGCAAATATGACTTTCTTGTCTGACATATCGATTCTGAATTTTCGGCAAAAGTACCATTTTCCTTTTTGCTTTCCGTCAAATAAGGCAAGATTTCCTCGACGAAGTACCACTGAGTCCGCCAAAAAAGGTGGTTTGAGAAATAATTTATCCCGAAGCTCGGCAATTGCTAAACTTCGGGACAAAATTGGATTGATATACTTTACAAACTAAAGCTGTGATTTGCTTGGCATAAAGCCCTTGCTACAACACCAGCTGGATTCGTTCAACACCTACTTTGGACAGACCACTTTGAATTCAGTCCGGCGATTGAGCTGGTGTTCGGTATCGGCACATCTGACACCGTCGGCACATTTGTTCAGTAGCTTTGTCTCACCGTAACCTCTGCCAATCACTCTGGAAGCCGCAATGCCTTGGGCAATGATGTAATCGGCAGCAGATTTGGCCCGTCTTTCCGACAATTGCAGGTTGTAGCTGGCTTTACCTCTGCTGTCTGTGTGAGAGGACAACTCGACCTTTGCATCGGGATTGTCTACCATAAATTGTACAACCTTATTCAAGTCTGGCTTAGCATCCTCGCGGATGAGCGCTTTGTTGGAATCGTACAGAATGTTGTTCAAACGAATAGACTCGCCACACTTGACCTCTTCGGCACATACTTCCAAGCGGACAAATACGGATTTGGCCCGATCGTAATTGTTGGCATCTACGTCGACTACCTGAGAAAGGAAGCTTTCCTTCTTAGCATACAATTCGTAGGTAGCTCTGCTGGAAAGATGGAAAATAAAACCACCATCAGGAGCGGAAGCGGTAGACTTCATAAAATTGTCTGCATTGTTTTTCAAATTAAGGGTGACACCCGGCAGCGGTCTGGGGCTGTTGCAGAAAAACACCTTACCCTGAACGATGAAGTTGGGGTCGTTGTAATAAACAGTCTTTTGTACCAAGTCTGAAGAGTTGAAATCGCTCAGCTTAACTTCGCCCGGTTCCAGGGCTATTTCATAGAGCTTACCTTCGATCTTGTAATCGGCGGGAGCCACATTTGACAATTCAGCAATTCCAAGGCTGTTGGTCGTACCAGTCTTGACGATTTGGCCATCTTTGTTGAGTAGTACGATTTCTGCATTTGGAAGGACCTCTCCGGTAATTTTATCTTTGGCAACAATGGCCAGGGACTGTTCGGGACAGCCTTCATTGGCGGCCGTACCAGCAACATCGGGACACTTATCTTGCTTATCGTCGACGCCGTCGCCATCGCGGTCTGTTACAGGGCAACCTTTGTTTTCCGCAGGTCCAGCTTCGTTGGGGCAATTGTCATCGCTGTCGGCCAAGCCATCATTGTCTGAATCCGGGCAACCTTCAAACTTGGCAATACCGGCCTGGTCGGGGCATTTATCACTGGCATCAGCAATGCCATCACCATCCTTATCCGGACAACCATTGAGGGCGGCCGTACCAGCCTGGTCGGGACAAAGGTCTTCCGTATCTTGAATGCCATCGCCATCGCGGTCTGTCACGGGAGGTTCTGGCTTTTCGATTTGGCCCAATGTCAAGCGCAAACCAAGACCAATTTTCAGGTGGTCTCTCAAATCTTCGCTGTTCAGATGGTAGGCAAAAGTTGTAGAGAGGGACACATTTGGTCCTAAGACAAAATTTAATCCCAGGCCCAGCGGCACATCCATCTCAATATCTGTAAAATCCACCAAAAGGCTACCAAAGCCTGCATAGAGGCGTGGACGTAGAAACTTCCCTTTGTAGAAATTGTAATTGAGCATTAAGTCCAATCCCATTACCCCCAACTGGTCAGTGGCTGTGCTGCCTTCCTCCACTGGCACCTTCACGGGGATCAAGCGAAAAGGCACGCTGAAATCAAAGGATTTTCCCAGGTAGTGGAAGTATTCAAATTCAAGACCTCTGGAAAAGGTTTCCAAATCACCCAAACCGATGCCATCCTGTTGCAACTCGTAATTTTTTGTAATGTATCGGAGTGCAAAAGCACTGGGCGCTTGTTCACTTTGTGCCTGTAGTGGCGTACTGAAAAGCATCAATACAGCCGCTAGGCTGAAAAAGAATCTCAACATATTTATTTGTATTTAATATTTTTTAAATCCGTGCCTCCGCCTCTTCATCTTAGAATGCAAGGCGTTGACGAGATACTGCGGCCCAATATGCCACAAATACCTACACCTCACCAAAGACATTCTCAGCCTTTTACCACATATAAAATGGCAAAAAATAAATTCAACTTATTAATTTTCAATTATTTACATCTCTAAGCTACCACACTAATTATACGATAAGTATTGTTCCAGGAACAGAAAATACCCCCTTTATACCTATACAATAGCCCTAAAGATAGCTGATATTATCCAACATAAAGAATGGAATAGCGAGCGTATATTAACATCCCCCTGTGGATATACGAAGGAGTTGCACAGACCTACATTGTTTCCATAGCGCAAACGATATTTTGGAGCAGTATGGGCCGCAAAGCCATCTTAATCCATACCTTAACAATTTAGCCCTTGCAGGTCCGCTACAATATTTTTACTTTTGAGTTATACTATTAAAGGCTATTCGTTGTACCGCTAAAGGCTATTTACCATAAAATTATACCTGGCCTGTAATTTTTTTTGCACATCCTGTCAAGCTACTAAGCTGTGAGATTCTAGTTTTCAACATACCTTTTCACAGTATTCTCAAAATCAGTAGAACTTAACTGTTCTGCTAAGGATAAGTTTATACTACCTGTTTTAGTTAACCTACACTGCCACTGGGTAGAACTCGCTTTTCAACGCGAATAAGCTCTTGTGGCTGCCATATGCGTGACTGACCCAATTAAGCACTATTGGGGCATAGTTTCTATGTATCTGTGACTGATCAAATCGCTCGGTTGCCTTCTGTGTTTATGGCCTGTTCCCTAAGCTATTTCTCAAATCCTTAAATACTATCGTATGAAAAACTTAAGTTTTTTCCTCTTACTTTTCAGCTTTACTTTTTTCCTCAGTTTTACTTCTTCTGCCCAATGCCCAGTTAACGGCCCGGGATCGCTCTCTAGCGGCAATTCCGGTACTTACAGTACTACAGCTGTGGCTGGTGCCAGCTATTTTTGGTCGGCAACGGGAGGACTTTCTATCAGTGGTTCTCCTTCTGGCTCTTCGGCTACAGTCACCGCTGGTTCGACAGGAGGCTCCGTTTGTGTCACTGTTTTTCGGGCCGGCATGATGCCTTGCTGCAACTGTACCAATGTTAGCATTATTCCTCCTTGTACACCAATGCAAACTTTGTCCATCGTACAAGATGAAGTTCCAGGCCAGGGATGCCCCGGAGACATTTTTACATTCGATGCCATTTTCACACCGACCAGTGTGTCTCCTGGTACTTTCACTTGGCAAGCCTTCAATGGAGGATTCATCGTAAGTGGACAGGGTACTTCCAGCGTTCAAATCCAGACGCCACCTTCTGGAGGTATGTTGGTAAGGGTGACCTTTACTTCCTGCGACGGTTCAACCATCTCCGCCATTACCCTTGCAACTTATGAAGACAAATGTGGATTTTTCTTACAAACCGAAAAAGAGGCTGGCGTACCATCCAATTTGATGCAAGCGCCCGTCATTGCCCCCAACCCCTTCCGCGAAAGCACGGAACTCTTCCTACAAGTAACGGAAAGCACCCAAGCCAATGTAGAAATATTCAATACACAAGGCAAACTAATTCACACCTTCCAACAAGGCATCGATGAAGGTCTGAATGTACTGCCCATTGATCTACCAGCAGATTCTGGTAAAGGTGTTTTGATTTATCGCATCACAACACCAGAAGGCATCATGGAAAGCGGACAGATGATCCGACAATAAAACATACGACCACCCTGGTAGATGCCGGGGTGGTTGCTTTCCTTTGTAGCAGAGGTGGCCACCAATAATATACCTTCCCACATCACTTCCAACAGCTACGAACTGCCGACCTTGAAAGGGCTTACCAATTTTAATTCAAGTTGCGATTCATTGCGAGGAACGCCTTTCACTCGAATATTTGCTATCAAATCATGGATTTCTGTCAAAATTCTCCTTAAATCCTTCCATTCATCACAACTTTGGTTAATTTTAGTGGATTGTGAAAAGTTAGATTCAATGCTGGTAAATTCAATCATAAAAGAAAACATAGATGAATTAGTTAATATCTGTAAAAAGTATAGAGTAAGTAAACTATATGCTTTTGGGTCTGTGTTATCGGAGAGATTCAATGAAAAAAGTAGTGACATAGACCTTGTTGTGGAATTAGAGCCAATGAAACCTCTGGTAAAAGGAGAGACGATAATGAAATTATGGGGAGCATTCGAAACTCTGTTCCGCAAAAAAGTAGACCTCCTGACAGATCAACCCATTAGGAATCCATATCTGCGAAAAAATGTAGAAAATACTAAGCGACTAATTTATGACGGAAAAAGCGAAAAAGTATTTATCTAATATTTTGTATGCCATTGAGAGACAACATATTTAACCAACATAAGCTAAGGCAATAAACCAGCACACTGCCTGGACCAACCGTTAAAGCACTAATTGGCCATACCAGCCAAATCTCCTGTCAAAACAAATTTTCCAAATTAGTCCATGGACCCTGCGCCATGGGTCTGCATCCATTTCCTCACTGCTTAAACGAATTGTCTTATGCATTCTGCGAAAATTATCTGTCACTGCTTGTTGCTTTTTCTGTTTATTCAGCCCAATAGCAGCCTTGCTCAATCCGATCTGGAATTATTCATTGCGGTTGATGAAGAAGCGCCCCTCATTTACAATAATGTGCTATTTACTGCCATACTGGTCAACAAAGGGCCACAGCCAGCGACCAATACCGTGGTTAACTGTCCCTTTCCGGCCAACCTGGCCTATGTCGACCACGATGCAGGTGATAATTTTTACAACATCGGTACCCGTAGATGGAACATCGGCAGTATTGGCGTAGGCGATACGGCCTTCCTGGAATTGACCCTGTTTACCCTGGCAACTGATGGCAGCGAGCTCTTTTGGGAAGTCGAATTTACAGACAATCCCGACCCGGATTCCAGCCCTGGCAACGGCAATGGTACTGCCGCCCTCGAAGACGACGAAGCCCAGCAAACCATCAATCTAGCCGATCTGGAACTTCAACTGACCGCCTCCCAGACCGAAGTGGTGGTTGGCGACATCGTCGAATTCACCCTGACGGTTGTCAACAAGGGACCAAACCAACTGCGCAACCCCGTCGGATATATTGAGATTCCCGATGGCCTTCGGCGCAGTAATGCCGCTGGTGTCTTTGGGCCGCCTTCCTCCGCCAACAGAGCTGTTACTTGGTTTGCCAACCGCTTGAGCCCCGGGCAAACCAGTAGCCAACTATTTTATGCCGTTGTACAGGACATCAGCAAACCCATCACGCTGTATACCCAATATGAGGATGGTGCTATTCAAGGCGACCCGGATTCCTCTCCTGGCAATGGTACAGCTCCCATCCCGCTAGAGGACGACGAGGCGGCACTCACCCTCTTTTCAGCAGGCAACAACGACGCTCCCTCGGTCAGCTTATCGACCAGTCGTTCCAACGTCAATGGTCCGTTCACCATCAGCCTGGTTTTTTCGGAAGCGGTCTCCGGACTCGAAAGCTCAGACTTCCAAGTTGCAAACGGACAGGCTACTCAAGTGGATGGTTCCGGCAGCACCTACAGCCTACAAGTAGTACCCCTGGCAGATGGCATTGTGGGCATACAACTACCAGCAGCTACCGTCGTGGATGCCGATGGCAATCCAAACCAAGCTTCTGATCTGCTTGAGGTCAACTACCTGCAAACCAATACAAATCAAATCGACTTAGAGCTTTCTTTGTCTGTAGATGATCCATCGCTCGTTTTATTCAAAGAGCGGGTTTTCACCCTCGAAGTGCAAAACAACGGTAGTATCGATGCGACAAATGTCGTCATTGAATTCATCAAACCAGAGGCACTGGCAACCGTCCGACAAACTGCAACATCGGGCTTTTACAGTGATTGGACAGGTTTGTGGAAAATAGAAGAATTACCTGCCGGAGGTAGCGCTACCTTAGATTTTACGACTTTCATCCGGGACGACAGCAATGATGTTCACTATTATGGTCAGGTTCGCAGTGTCGACCAGGAGGATGTGGACTCCAGCCCCAACAACAATCCAGGCCCTACACCGGTGGAAGACGACGAGGTTGTTGAAAAGCTATTCGATGGCGCTAACAATCAGACAGACTTGCGCTTGGAGGTCAGTAGCGGAGAGGTCGCCTTATTGCCTGGACAATCCGATCGCCTCCTTCTCCATATCTTCAATGAAAGCATTACAGACGCCAGTAATGTTTCTGTCGATTTCAGCCTGCCGACAGCTCTACAGCTAGACAATATCAGCAGCAGCATTGGCAACATTTCCAACGGCAAGTGGGACATCGGTCTACTGGCCAGCGGTGCCAGGGCCACCCTGACCTTCGACCTTAGTGCTGTTGCATTTACCCCTAACAATCGCTCGCCTTTTTTTGCCGAAGTCGCCAGCGCCAGCCCCACCGATGATGATTCTACCCCCGGCAATGGCAACGGTACAGCTGTCAATGAAGACGATGAGGCCATCTCTTTTTTCAGTGTCATCTCTCCCAATAGTTGTAGCATCGACCAGGTGGTTCCTACCGTTAGTTGCAACGACAATCAAACACCTGCTGGCGAAGACGACACCTACACTTTTAGTCTGGAAATAGAAGGGACCAGCCTAGGTAATACCTACAATCTAAGCGGCGATTTCACCCAAGACGGCATTGCTTACAACGACGGTAGGTCCTTTGGTCCTTTCAACATTGCCGATGAACCGCTCAATCTCGTATTGACAGATGCAACGACGCCTGCTTGCAATACTTCCTTTGTCGTTATGCCTCCAACACCTTGTTCCAGCGGCTCGGAGGGAGTCGACCTAAAAGTGCAACTCAGCAGTGTCCAGGCAGAATTTCGCCCACTCGACTTTCTGGATTATGTACTTATCGTTGAAAATGAAGGGGATGAGGATGCCAGCGGGGTCCTCGTCCGATTCGATAAGCCAGAAGGCATTGGCATTACCAACAGCTCGACAGCAAATGGTCGCTTTGATCAGTGGCTGGGGCAGTGGGACATCGGCGATCTTGCAGCCGGCCAGCGTGTTCAGATCGACTTGAGGTATTATGTTACATCGACCGAATTGTCTCTGACAGCCTTTGCAGAAGTCATCGCACAGGATCAAACCGATTTTGATTCTACGCCCGACAACGGCAATGGCCAAGCCCCTGTAGAGGATGATGAATCCGTACTGGAATTGTTTACAGAAAATTATCTGGGCAATGCCAATTTGTACTTCGAAGATGCCTTGATCGGCACTGCCATTGATGCTTCCGATCCCACAAACACCTATGAGCTGCTCATAGGCAACGACGGCAGCGTAGATTTGCCTGCGGGCGCTCGCCTATCCATTTATTTCGTTCGAAACTTCCGCGATCCCTTCGATCCCGTCAACCCCAACCCAGCCAGATTGATCGAGCAAGTCACGTTGGGCAACATACCAAAAGGGGGCCGCATTCAAGTCAGTGGAGACCTACAGGTTCCCGATATTTTTAGAACCAACGACAGAGCCTTTTTCCTTGCCTTTGTATTGGATGAAGACAACAGTATTAGAGAGTGGAAAGAAGAGGACAATATGCTGAGCCAAAGGATTTTTCGAGCCCGCAGCTGCCAAGGCAATTTCTTCATCACCAATAACGCAAGCATTCAAACCCTATTGGAAGGTTGTACAACGGTCGATGGCAGCATCCGGATCGAAGGAAATGACGTCAACAACTTATTCTTCTTATATGCCTTAGCCGAAGTAAAGGGCGCACTACGGATTGAGAACACTCAAATCCGCAGCCTATTTGGCCTGCAAGCACTGCAACAAATCGACAGCTCTTTTTTCATCTACAATAATGCACAACTACGGGATTTGGAAGCATTGGAAAACCTACAACAAGCACGCGACCTAGGGATTTCCAGCAGTCCACTCATAGACGATCTATCCGCTTTTACCACCATCGAACAGCTCAACAACCTGGGCATCATCGATATGGCGGGACTGACCGACCTACAGAGCCTCTCTGGCTGGGCGCCAACTGGACTGGGCAACCTCGCATTGGTCAACAATGCCAACTTGCAAAGTACCAATGGATGGAGTGTTGGCAGTACCTCCTTAGACTTTCTAACGCTGATCAACTGCCCCAAACTAAGCAATATCGACGAGCTGTCTACTTTGAGAGCGATTGGTAACCTAAATTTAACCCGATTGGAAAAGCTGGATGATCTCAGCGCCTTCTCCAATCTGGAACAGTTGGATAGACTCTTTCTGGAATTCAATGATGGTTTGACTTCTTTGATGGGCTTCGAACAACTCACTACCCTCAAAAGGCTCTCGCTGGTTGGCAATAAAGCCTTAAAAAACTTCCGTGGACTTGAACAACTCACAGAGGTGGACGAAGACATCATCATTGCCGTCAATGAAGGCTTGGAAAGTTTGAGAGGTCTGGAAAACCTATCCCGGGTTAATGGCAACTTTCAGATTGCCCAGCAGGGCGAATTGCGTACGCTTGACGAAATCGCCAATCTGAGCTTTGTCGGTCGCACCTTTTCCCTACAAAACAACGACCAACTGGACAACCTGGATGGTCTATCGCAATTGTCATCTGTCGGTACGGCCGTACAGTCACCCAATCAAGATTTCGGCCTCATCATTGTCGACAACGATGCACTGGAAGACTGTTGCGGCTTACTACCACTGCTGACCTTTGGCAGCGTCAATGGCGATGTCGTCCTGAGAGACAATCCCGGTTGCCAATCTGTTGATGATATTTTGACAAATTGTACGCAGAACAGGTCTTCAGACTTCAAACAATATTTTGATTATGAGGGTATGCTGCCTTACAAAGTCCTCCAAACCTATCCCAATCCCGTGCAAGATGCACTACACCTTCGAGTGGCCGCTAAGGCTGACAACACCGAAATCCGCATCAGTTTGCATGACTTGACTGGGCGAAAAATGGCTTATTGGACGGAAAGACTTTCAGAAGGGCTAAACAATTTGCGCATTGACGCCGAAGCATTACCTGCCGGGGCGTATTACCTGCAATTGCATACGCAGGGCAAACAAAGAGGTATTCCCTTTGTGAAAGCCAGACGCTAGTAGAAGAAATGAACATTCGCACGTAAATTTCTTATATTTGTGATAAATAATTTTAAACAAACATGCGATTGTTCATTTTCTTTTTTCTGTTACCCGCTTGGGTGATGGCTCAAAACTACAGCGAGCGACTGGCTTTGGAGAAGGGCGAAGCCTGGTGGGGTGGGCGTATCAAGGAGGCGGCTCAGATGCCCTTCCAGCCAGGTTATGAAGTCGACCTTAACTTCAACAACGCCAATCAGGTACAACCTTTACTAATCTCTAACAAGGGACGCTATATCTGGAATGAAGGCAGCTTCCGTTTCAAGATGACAAAGGATGAGTTAATTTTGGAGGGTGGCGAGCAACCCTTTGTTGTAGGCCGAAGTGGCGAATCCCTGCGATCGGCTTACCAATATGCTGCTAGAACATTTTTTCCCTTTCAGGGTGAAATGCCACATCCTCGGCTGTTCAATGTACCACAGTACAACAGTTGGATCGAGCTGATCTACAATCAAAACCAGGCGGATATTATGAACTATGCCCGCAGCATTGTCAGGGAGGGATTCCCGACAGGGGTTTTGATGATCGACGACAACTGGCAAATCGATTATGGCGATTGGAATTTTAAGCCCGACCGCTTTCCAGACCCCAAGGGAATGGTGGATAGCCTCCATCAGATGGGCTTTGAAGTCATGCTGTGGGTTTGCCCTTTTGTCAGCCCGGATTCTGAAACCTTCCGCTATTTGTACGAGCAAAAGGATGCCTTTCTCAAAGACCCCGCTCGCCCCGAGGAAGCCAAAATGGTCCGCTGGTGGAATGGCTTCAGCGCCTTGTTGGACTTCACCAATCCAGCAGCAGTGACATGGTTTAAGGGAGAGCTGACTCGCTTGCAGGAGACCTACGGCATCGATGGTTTTAAGCTCGACGCGGGTGATTTTCCATTCTACCACGATTGCTTGTCTCATAAAAAGGCCAGCCCGCAGGAGCATTCCCGCCTCTATGCGGCTTTGGGACTGGATTATCCCTTGAATGAATATCGGGCCTGTTGGAAAATGGGCGGTCGAGGATTGGTACAACGGCTGGCAGATAAAAACTTCAGTTGGGAGGATTTGCAACAACTAATTCCGGGAATCACCCTACAAGGCTTGATGGGCTACCCTTTTGCTTGTCCGGACATGATTGGTGGCGGGGAGTACCGCTCCTTTCTGGCCTTGGACAGCATCGACCAAGAGTTGATTGTCCGCTCGACGCAGGTGCATGCCTACATGCCGATGATGCAGTTTTCCGTGGCACCCTGGCGGGTCTTGGATGCCAAGCACCTGGCCGCTTGTCTGGAAGCCGCCAAGGTACACGCCCAAATCGGGCAGCACATTCTGGACATTGCCCGTGAATCTTCGAAGAGTGGCGAGCCCATCGTTCGCACACTGGACTATGCCTTCCCTGGGGAAGGCTACGAGGAGGTCAAAGATCAATTTTTGCTTGGATACAATATGATGATCGCTCCGGTCCTGGAATCGGGCGCCCGTTCCCGCAAGGTCCAACTCCCGCCCGGCAAGTGGTGGGATCACACGGGCCGTTTGCATCAGGGGCCGCAACAAATCGAAGTGGATGCGCCCTTGGATGTAATTCCCGTTTTTCGATACGGCGGACAATAGGCCCCTGCTACATCCGGCGGGCAAAACCGATTGTAAAAATAAAAGAGTTGTAATCCGTGATGCTTCTATCGAAACGCACTTCGTTTTGGCTGACGACGACCTGGTCGTTGCTGACTGGCACACGGACCCTGCGGCGGAACAAAAATAAGCGATCCCGCTCCCACAGATAGATGATGCGTTTGTCGGAAAAGGGCAGCATATAGGTCGCGCTGAAAAACAGCTGTGTGGCCGGGCTCAGCCCTACAGCCAATTCTAGGCTAGTCTTCAGATTGTGGCGTTCGCTGCCATAATATACATTGATCTTATCGGATTTGAACTTGTCACCACTGACTTTGAAATCGCCATAGCTGTTGTCGGCTTGCCCTAGTTTGAGGGCATGGATGATGTGGCTGTGTTGCACAAAACCTCTGAGAAAAAAGGGACGCCGTTGGCTGAGTCGCAATTCATAACCGACACCAAAAGAGTGTTCCTTGTAGATGTTTTTAAAGTATTCCGGAGAGATGCCCCAGCGGATGATCCAAGGTCCGAAGAAAAGATCGAGATCATAGGGCGTAAAAATTTCGTAGTCCTGCGCTTCGATGTTGCCGTCGAGGGAAAGAATCGTTTGTTGGTCTTTGTCCTGAAAGGTGACATTCAGAGCAGTTGCCGTAGTCAGCAAGCGGTTGACACCAATCCCCGTCCGCCAACGCATACCTACTTCTTTGCGCCTTTTGCGCTTCTTAGCTTGCTTGGGGCGCATAGAGCTGCCGATTTTATAGCTGGCTTTGTCAACAGCGCTGCCGTTTTGAGCCACAGCCAGAGAGTCGCGATGCTTTTGCAGCTTAGCCATAAAAGTACTGTCGAATACTTCCTGCGCCTTTTGGTTGTTTTGTAATTGCTGTACCGTTTCCTGCAATTCGCTACCGAGGGGCGCTGTATTGTATTGCTTCCAAAAGTCCTCGTCGTATTCTCCGGTCACTTCCAGAAAAGATTCCTCTCGACCAACCCGATCATTGTATCGCAGTGGCCTGGCCCTACCCTCTTTCAACTCCGTTACCAAGTATTCGTTGGTATAAATACCACCGTCCCGCCAGCGACCTTCACGAAGCGCCTCTTTGAGGTACCACTTATCATTGAATTGTTGGTATTGCACGACATACTTATTGGCTTTCCAACGGCCAGTGTACAGCGGATAATCATTGATCTTTCTCAGTCCATCGGGCAGAATTTCAAACTCGGCGCGCAAAAAAGCATAGGAAAGTGTATCGATGTAGATCGTTCCTTTCATCCGCCCTCTCGGAGAATTGTCTTCCTGATCAAAAGAGATCATGTAAACCGGCCGGTCGTTGTAGGTCGTAATGTTTTGTATCCAATATTTATAGTCTGGAAAATATTTTTCATCGATAAAGTCTTCCCGATTTTTGACAAAGTCGAAGCGGTGGCCGCTCAGGTGACCAGAATAAAAATCAGACTGTTTCAGCATTTCTTCCGGAGAGATCAAAGCAATTTGCCGGCCTTGGATCACACGGGTCTGCCCCTCCTTGGCGTTCTTGTAGCTCGTTTTATACAATTCCAATACGCCTTCCGCCAGGTAGACATATTTATCATTTTTATCCGTTTTGGATTCTCGATAAAAGCCGATGCTGCTGCTGGGTTTGCGGGGATAATTATCGGGAATGCGGCCCACAGCACGGCGGATGATGTCCTCGACCCTACTTTCGTCCATTACAATAATTTCTTGCAAATCGGTAAAGGATCGTTGAAGGCGAATGTCGAGTTGCTGGGTACTTACATTGATTTTCTTGCGGTAGTTTTTGTAACCTAGAAAGGAAACTTCCAGGGAAGCCGGCAGATATACTTTAGGAACTTTTAGGGTAAAGCGCCCACTATAGCTGGTTATGGTACCAATCCCTTTGGCTGGAATGCCGACATGGGCATAGGAGACGGGCTTTCCGTCCTCTGCATCCGTTATAGTTCCTTTGATGGTAATGTAATAATCCTGGGCTGTCGACAGGAAAGCACTCAAACAAAACAGCCAACACAGCAGCGTTCTCATTCGTCTTTATAGGATTGGGGGTTAAGGATTGTTTGTCGGTCAAAATAAAGACGACGGCATATCTCAAAAAGTTACAGGTCTTTATTTTGCTCGTAAGTGTAAGTTGCCATTCACGCATCGAAGCTTGGGTTAGTAACTAAAAAAAGCTAGGCCCCCTAACCATTTTAGGTGTTTCTTTTATGCAAAAAAACAGCAACATTTGCAGTAGATTACTCGACATTGTTTTTCAGGGGAACAAAAATAATTCACATAAGTTGTGAATCGCTTCAAAGGTGGCGTAGCACCAAAAACCAAGAATGAGACACTCCTCTGTGAAACACTATCACTCTAATGCTGAAAGCCATTCAGTATTCTCAAGCCCCTATCCATACTGGTAAGTGGTTTGAACGTGAGCGCGTTTGCTCAGGTCCGACTTCTACACTCGAATCTCAAACCCAAGGTATAGTCCCAGAACTATCAGTTAGTATTTATGCTCTCATAAATTTGAATATGCTGAAGGTGGGTCGAAGCAGCTACTTTGGCAGCACCCAAGCATGGACAGACTCTTTGAGGTAACACTGGTTTGAAAGCAGTCCGCTGCCAAAAGTGGTAGTATTGCTGCTTTCAAAACCAGATTTGATTCACAGCCTGTCTACCATATTTATGCATTGCAACCTATGTTCTGAATTTTCCGTTGAGCATTCATTCAGCTGTTCGAATGTAAGTAATGAGGTATGTGTTCTGCCTCCATTTGTTTTGTTGCCTGCGAAGTTTATGGGTCTTACTTCAATTTTCCCACTCGAATCGGAACGTTTTTCGACTACACGACACATTGAATTGATGTGAGCCATGCCTCTTTGATCTTCAAGGAATGCAATCATGGCCTGTGCAGAAAAACAATAATGCCTAAATATGCTATTCTGTAGATTTCTGAATTATATAAAACCAACTCTTCAATGATGCAGCAGCAACTAATTGACGAATGCCTCCATGCCATCGTCGAAGCACTTTCAAAAAATGAATTTGCCAGCAACTTTAAATGCGACTTAGCCCCACAAGATCGAAAAACCCTCACACATTGGACGGCAGGTAAAAGCCCGCTGGAATTGATGGATGCTCTTTCCAGATTGCTACCGGCCCGACAGGCGGCCGACAAGCAAAGCGGCGTCAAAAATCAAATCGAAAGCATCATCCAACGGCTTGATGCAAAGCCTATGTTCCCATCTGATAAGCGAGCTGAATTATATGAGGTCATCGAATTCCTCGAAAGTAAACGGCAGTCCTCCTCCATGCCAGAGGGTATTGTGAGTGTTTTAGATCAACTCAAGCAAAATGCCGAGGCCGTCGTCATGGTCGTTCGGGCTGACAGTTTGAAAGAGTACGGCAAGAGCGGGTGCAGCTATACCCTGGAATCCTACCCCCTCGACAGCCGCCGGATTCATCACAACAATTTCAAAATTAGTCGGGACAGTAAATTTTTACAACAACGTTCCGCCAATTTACTGGGTACTGGTTTTTTTATTGAAGACCACCTCATCGCTACAGCCGCTCACATTTTGTATCCACCATTTGAAAACCTTCAATTGAGTGAGCTTCGGTTTGTCAAAGGTGTTTTCATCCATAAGGAAAAGTCGTTCCAGACGCGCATCGTCGTGCAAAAAGCGGACGTTTACAAAGTTGATCCCGCTAAAACGCCGGAGTTCGAGCTGACCAGCATCGGGCCGGATTGGGCATTGATTCCAGTGGTTCCAGCCACAGAAGAGGCACAAGCAATCAACAGCCCTTGCGTCGTTGGCTACAGCGATGAAGTTTACGACCAGCAAAAGCTTTATGCGCTGGGGCATGGACTGGGCCTACCGCTGAAAGTATCGCCCAATGGCATTGTGCACGTCAACGACCAAAACAAGGACTACTTCAAATGCAAAATGGAATTACTGTCGGGCAATTCCGGCTCGCCCATCTTTGATGCACAAACCCACAAGGTTGTCGGCATACTCGTCAGGGGCCAACCAGACTTTATTGCTACCCGCAACCAGGCTGGTGGAGATTCCATCTACTGTTTGAGCCTCAATAACTACTCAAATACTTATACCGGAGAAGAATGCCAACGAATGGGTCCTGTCATGGAGCGGCTGCAAAATTTCCAGTCTATCCATCGACCAGTAGAACAGACCGTCTTTGAAAACATCTGAGACCTAAAAAGCTTGGCCGTACATGTTATGAATGGCCGCATTACTGAGCGCGCTCAGAACAACATTTGCTCACTTTCGCTCGATCAAGGATATTTCAACCTGATCCAAACCACACAGCTTGTGTGAACTAAATTAAACGTCATGTCAAACCTTATAAATAACGCCCCATACACCTATCTTTGTCAAGATGCCCAGGAAGTCTTCCACCTATTTGTTTGCATCCCACACCAAAGCGACCAACTCGTTTCCCAAGCTGTCGTATTCAATGCCGGTGGCATCACCCGTGTAGAGTATACGACCAGTTCCCACTTTGGCAATGCAGACTATTTTTTCGACCATCAGATCATCACTCCCAATACCAATGCTGCTCAAAATTCGGTTGAAGTGCTGGTATACGACAACAATGCCAATGACTATCATAAAAGCACGCTCCTCCTAGACGATTCGGACTTGAATCTGGAGGACAACCTCCATCAGATGAACGTTGCGCACAATTGCCCCTATGTTCACCTTTCTAATCCACAAGACGACCCGTTCAACAACCTTTTCTACCCACACCTCATCATCCCTTTATTTGGCTATACCCTAGAACAAGAACAAGCCACGTTCCCCAACGGTGCCAACGGTATTTTTACAGGTAACCTAAGTTTGCAACCTTCCAATGCTGCCGCCATCGTGGAGGAAATCCTGCCAGCAACCATCAACTCAAGCCACTACATGGATCATCTGGACATTGATGGACACTTTGTGGTGACAACACTTCTCAAAGGAGGTGGTGGTGGAAACGACGATAAAGCCAAGCACGGCACCGTACGCAACCTCGGAGCAGATACAAAACCCAGTCCTTTTGTTAACTTTGACCCGAGTCGCTTTTCCACAGCTGAAAAAATGGAAAAGGTGAACATATGATCACAATCAAGCTCGTATGCCCAACGTCAGACAGCTCTGGACCTTACTCCTTTTACTTTGCCCCTTTTGGTTACTCAGTCAAAAGGGGCAGATCGATTCCTTGATCGATGTAGCCTGGGACATGCGCCTGAGCGAGGCAGACAATGCCATCAGAATTTCAGAGTCCATCCTCCAACTGGCCCTCGATCAAGGGAATGAACAGGCAGCAGGGACCATCAACAACATTTTAGGCATCAGCCACCGCTACAAAGGGCAGTATGGTCTGTCAGAAAATTTCTTTGAGGAAGCACTGCGCATTCGCAATCGGCTGGCAGATAGTGCCGGAGTGGCCAGCGTGTACAACAACCTTTCCTTTCTGATGGTAGAACGGGGAGAATTCCTACAGGCTGTGCAATACGGCCTGAAAGCCATCCGCTTTTGGGAACGCTCGGGCGAACGCCATCAATTGTACGCCCCTTACCTCAACATCGCCTCGGCTTATACCGAAAACAGGGACTATGAAAAGGCCATCGCTTTCAATCGAAAGGCACTGGAAATCGCTCGGGCATACGACGATCCTGGCAGCGTGCTTCAGGCTGGCTCGGGACTGGCAACTACGCTATACGAAAACAAACAGTACGACTCGGCATACCACTACTACAACCAAGCCCTTCATTATTCACAGGTCTTGCAAGACAGCATTGCCATGGCTTCTACCTACCAGGCTTTGGGAGATATTTTGCGCATCAAAAAGCAAACGGATGCGTCGATGGACATGGTGGATCAGAGCATCGCCATTTATCAAAGCATGCTCGACTCGATGGGGCTTTTTTATTCTTATCTAAGCAAGAGTCGCTTATTTGAGATGAAGGCTGATTACCAGCAAGGCTTGCTGTTTTGTCAAATGGCCGAGGATGTCATCAGTGGTAAAGGTGGCCTGAATGAGTATAAAAACCTCAACGATCAATACACCGACCTCTATAAAGCCAAAGGCAATTTTGCCAAGGCACTGGAATACAACGAGCGCTCTTATGAGCTGGACAATCAGATTTTCAGCGAAGAAAAAAGTCGGCAAATCGCAGAGGTAGAAACGAAGTATGAAACAGAAAAGCTCAAGCGAGAAAATGCAGAGTCTGCTGTAGAGAACCAGCGTAAAACCACCCAGCGCAACACATTGCTCATCGTTTGTTCGCTCTTGTTGCTGACACTTTTCGGCAGCATTTACTACTATCAATACCGACAAAAGATCAACGCCCTTTTACAGCGACAAAACGAGCAGATACACCAACAGCAAATTACGGAATTGTTGAAAGTGCAGGAATTGGAGTTCATCAGTGCCAGGCTCGAAGGGCAGGAATTGGAACGGGAGCGCATCTCCAAGGAATTGCACGACAACCTCGGCAGCATGATGGTATCGGCCAAATGGCAGTTTGGCAACCTGCTGGAAAAGCTGGACGCGGGGGGCTACTCCAAAGACAGCCTACACAAGGCCAATGAACTGCTGGAAAAAACCTATCAGGAGTTGCGGCGCATTGCTTTCGACATCAGCACGGGCAATGTACGACGGATTGGCATAGAGCCGGCACTCAAGGATTTGTGCCAAAGTATTTCAGCCGGCGGCAAGCTCAAGGCCATCGTGACAACCCATGCGCTGAGCGGCAAATTGGACGACAAGTTGGAGATTACCATTTACCGAATCATTCAGGAGCTGGTCAGCAATGTGCTGAAACACGCCCAGGCCAGCAAGATCGACATCCAGCTCAACCAACTGGACCAGGAATTGAATATCATGGTGGAAGACAATGGCAAAGGCTTTAAGCCCGAAAAAATTACTTCGGACGGCATGGGCCTAAAAAACATTGAAAATCGGGTATTAAAATTAAATGGTACCTTTAGTATCGACTCAGGTAAAGGAGCTGGAACAACCGTCCTTATCAACGTTCCACTTGCTTCTCGCAGCGACTTATTCGACCAACAAATCAATCCAAATGAAGCCGTCCATTAGGGTCGTATTGGTAGACGATCATCAGGTAATCATCGATGCCCTATCGGAAATTCTCAATAAGGAGCCCGACATCGAGATCGTCGGCAAGGCCCAAAGTCCCGATGTTTTGTATAGCCTACTACGCCACAAGTCCGTAGACATCATTGTGATGGACGTAGAAATGCCTTTGTTGGATGGCATCGAGCTGACCCGCCTTGTCAAGGAAAAGCATCCTACGGTTCGGGTCCTGATGTTGACCCAGCACAATAAGCGCGGCCTCATCAGCCATGCCATCGGGGCGGGCGCAGATGGCTACATCCTCAAAAGCGATGCGATGAAGACGCTCATCAGTGGCATTCGCTCGGTGTACGAAGGCAAGTTCTTTACGGGCGGCATCAAGCTCCCCTCCTATTCCAAGCCCATCGACGCGCCTGAACTGACCGAGCGGGAAGAAGAAATCATTTGTCTGATTGTGGAGGAAAAAACCAGCCTTGAGATTGCCTCGGAGCTCAATTTGTCACCCAATACGGTAAATCAGCATCGAAAGAATATTATGAGTAAGTTGAATGTAAAGAGCGTGGTGGGGATTGTGAAGTATGCTTTGGATCGGGGGTTGTGTGGGGAGGGGTGAGGTTTTTTTAGCGGTGAACTGGTGAGGGGTGAACTGGTGAACTTTTCTTAGTGGTGATTTGGTGGTTGGTGATTTGGTGAGGAGTGAACAGTAAGCGGTGAACTGGTGAGCTTTTTTAGCGGTGAGCGGGTGAGGGGTGAACTGGTGAACTTTTCTTAGTGGTGATTTGGTGGTCGGTGATTGAGTGGTTTGGGGAGGGGTGAGTTGCTTGTTGGCGTGTTTAGGGGGAGCTGGCTGCTGCTTATTGCAAAACTGCCCATTGGGGAGACTGTGTTTACTGTCGCGAAAGAAACTGGGTAAAAACCGGCGATGCTTGTGGCTCTTTGTAGATGGAGCTAGGGCATTGCCGATTTTTTGGTTGTGTTAGTCTAGGTCGCAGTCGGCTTCGAAGCCGGTGGCGTCGAAGGTGGTGATTCGGCGGCCGCGGCCTCCTTGGGCTTCTAGGAACAGGTGTAGCTCATTGACGCCACTGCCGTCGCGTTTGGGGGTGCAGTATTCGAAGAGGTAGTAGCTGTCGGCTTCAGCGGTGATGACGGTGGCGATTTCTTGAAACTTGGCCGTGAGGGCTTCGGTATCGCTGGCGTAAACGGAGCTGGTTTTGCCGATGCGTTCCAGCACCTTGGTATCGATTTCATTGCCGAGGCCGATGGTGTAGAAGTAGATGTCTTCTGGGGCCTTATCTACGGCATCGTAGGCTTCTTGCTTGGCGTATCGGGCGGCTTGATCGGTGCCATCGGTGAAAACGACGATAGACGCTGCAGAGAGAATCTCTTGTAGTTGATTTTCTCCGAGCTTGTTTTCTGCCAGGCGGACACTTTTGATGATGGCCCCAAAGAGATCGGTAGAGCTATCGGAAGAAATGTTGGGTTGGATGCGGTCGATGGCGTTTTCCAGGACCTGCTTGTCGTTGGTAAAGTTCACCAGAGAATGTATCTTGTCTTGGCCGTCGAAATACCAAATACCCACATCGGCGGAGGTGTTGTTTTCCTGATCGAGAATGTCTCCGACAAATTTTCGGGCGCCTGCTTTGAGTTGATCCAAGCTACCATTGAGTACACTTGCGCTTAAATCGAGCAGTAAAACAGTATGAAAGCGAAAAACGACGCGATTGTCTGATAGTACACGAGTCGCTTCATCTTCCGATAGGATGCGCTCCTTATCGTCGTTGCGTCCTTTTTCGTAAATTGTAAAATTCTCTTCGGTAAGTCCTGCGATGGGATTGCCTCGGTTGTCTTGCACCTTAAAAAAGATGGACACCCTGGACGGGAGGCTCTCGTACTGATCCTGAATGATGATGTTCAACCCTTTGACGGGGTCGGAGGGGCCAGCATTATCGTTTTTGTTGCAAGCAGTGGCGAGCAAAAGAGTCGTCAAAATCATGGCAAAGGCCCGCAATCTGGCCAAAAATGGGATAGAGGGTTGCATAGATCAAAGAGTTTATTGGTAGCATAATGAGGTCACAATGTGCATATAAACGACAAGGAACCCCTATTCTCATATAAATGAAGTCTTAAAATGGAGGCTACCCCTATTGTACGAGTGTTAAAATTGAATGTTTATGTATTTTTTCCTATTTTCCCGGCAAAATATATTGATATGAAAACGAGAGCAAAAATCATTTGCGCAGTATTTGCGCTACTACCACTATTGGTATCTGCACAAGATTCGGAGCTGATCCGCCCCAATCGAACCTTTTTCCACCTTAATTTTCTGAACCTAGGCCCGGGCTTTGAGACGCCCATCGGTAAGTATTCGACCCTGCACTTCAAGGCCGACCTGACCCTCGAATTCGACTTTGACACCGACAATGACGATGACGAGACTTATTGGCGGCTGGGCAGCCTGCTCGACATCAGCTATCGACGGTATTACAAGGGCATTTTCCAGAAACTCAAGCGCAACAACAGCTACAAAGGTCATTTTTTTGATTACTTCGGTGTGGTTACAAGGGTCATACCGCCGGCCTTCATCGATGATTTTCCGAACGAACGGGAGCTGTTTTTCCGTTTTGCGGCCGTGGCCGGAGCGAGTTATTATTTCGAAAATGTCCCTTTGTACTTCGATTTTTTCATCGGACCAGCGACTCGGCTTAACAAGGATGGATTTTCCTTTGGTTGGCCGGTTGTGGGGGCGACGTTTGGGATGTTGTTGAATGGGAAGATGGGGAGTGAGGGGTGAACGGTGAACTGGTGAACGGTGAGCGGTGAGCGGGTGAACGGTGAATGGGGGATTGCCTGCGGCTTGTGATTGAGTGATTTGGTGATTTTCCTTGGAGCGGTGAGGGGGTGAGCGGTGAATGGTGAGCGGGTGAGTGCCTTCGGGGGGGGGTGATTGAGTGATTTGGTGATTTTCCTTGGGGCGGTGAGGGATTTAGCGGTGAACGGGTGTACTGTGAGCGGTGAATGGGTGAGTGCCTGCGGCTTGTGATTGGGTGATTATTTCTTTTGTGATTGCCTTCTGCTCACTGTTCCACTGCCTACTGACTTTACCAGGTGAAGAGGCGGTAGTCTAGTTTGAAGCCTAGGATGAAATCGAATTTTTGAAGGCGGCCCTCTTTTTTATCGTCGGGACCAATGAAGACGACTCTTCTGAGGAGGCGGTCTTCTCGTCGTTCATTGACGGTATTGTGGGAGATGTTGATTCGTTTGATGCCTAGACCAGCGTATACCTCGACGCCCCAGTGTCTGTCTATGGTGTAGGCGACGCCGAGTCGGAAGCGAAAGCCTCGTACTTTACGGTTGACGTCGGAGGAATCGTAGCGGTAATCTACGCCGTCGCGTACCAGCCAGCTATTGGAATTTTCATATTGATGGTTGACGCGAAAGTGTTCAATGCCTATGAAGGGATTGATAGAAGCTATGAAGTTGGTGCTGTCGATGCTTCCCTTGAAGGCTCCCAGGAAGTATTTGATGCCCATTTTCCATTCTCGGTGATTCTTATTGGATATGTTGTTGGATAGGATTCTTTCCAGGAATTCTATCTTGCGGCCGTACTTTAATTCTCCGGATAAATTGGAATGTGGTTTCAACTCAAGGACGGTCTCTAGGGTACCCGTAATGGGGTCGAGCGTATTTAAGGGAGTAGTTCCCAACGATAGGAAGCGAATGGGCGGGACCTTTTCCTGACTGAGAGCGGAGAGAGAACACAATAGTAAACAGCTTAGGAAAATGAGGTGTACGGTCTTCATAGCAATTAAGTGGTAATAAGGCCAAAACTTTTAGTCTACAGCCGGAGCTTAAATATCGGTTGTGGTGTTGAGATATTTCAATTAATCTCAGCTTAGGATAAATATTTATTCTTCAACTATTAAGAAATTTCGTTTAAGGTTCTCCCCTGAATTACCTTATGCAAGTCGTGGTACTTGTTTGAAGGGATTGAGAAGTATTTCTTCAAAAAAATCGTTTGAAAGCGCCTTTTAGTTGCTTTTCACCCCTAATCATGCCATTTGTGGGCGCATCCTCTTAAAAACACCCCTACTTAGCGTACCACTACGCAATCTCCCACTTTTTCTGATCTAAGATGAAATTTGTCCGCAATTAGCAATTTGTTTAATGTTTACACTTAAATAGTTAAACAAAAAGAAAAAGGTCGTGTTCCTAATTCTGTTCTTTCAAACCATTATTAATCAAAAAAAATCGACTGTTAAATGAAAGAGATCAAAATTCTTTGGAAATGCCTGTTTCTGTTTGGTATCGTAAGTTTTTTTGTTGCTTGCGACGATGATGAGGCAACACCAGAACCACAGAACCTGGTAGAAATTGCAGCTGCTGATGGCCAATTTTCTATCCTTGTAGCGGCTCTACAGCGCGTTGGCCTCGATACCGTACTAGCAGGGAATGGACCTTTCACAGTATTTGCACCTACAAACAGCGCATTCAACGGAATCAACGTAGACGATTTGGATGATGACGAACTGACAAATATACTTTTGTATCATGTTTTCATTGGTCAAAGCATTACCAGTGGTGCTATCCAAGAGGGTAACACATACATTTCCACTGCTAGCCAAGGTGGCCCAGGTAATACCAACCTGTCTGCACTTATCAACAAAACGGGTACTAGCGTGAAGATCAATGGTAGCATCAACGTTACGACTGCTGATGTAACAGGTACCAATGGTGTGATCCACATCATCGACGGTGTTATGATGCCAATGGATGTTGTTGGACATGCAATTGCAAACACTGATTTCTCTTTGCTGGTCGGCGCATTGCAAGATGCTTCTGGCGACTTGGTAGCTGAGTTGCAAAAAGCTGGACCATTCACTGTCTTTGCCCCTGTTAACTCTGCATTCGAAGCTATCTCTGATGTTGTTGCAGATTTGAGCGAGGATGCTTTGAGTGGTGTTCTGCTCTA
>JBCCSZ010000089.1:0-24878 GCA_039199225.1 Bacteroidota bacterium | reverse complement strand
GTAAAATCAGGGAGTCGTTTTTTCTGAATAATACGTTCCCAACCACCCATACCAAAAAGTAAAATAAAAAACCGAGTTTTAGTTGTATTTTTTTTGGTGTTGGTCGTGGTGCGTCGCTCCGATGATCCAATAGCGAAACCACCTGAAGTTTTCCGTTTTGGGATAAATTTCTACTGCTCCATGATTGATGGTTGCCGACAAGGTCATCAATAGAAGTATCAGGAAAAAGCTGTAGATATGGATGGGAACCAGGAGCAAAAAAGCTGGAAAGAAAAGTGATTGCAAAATGGATTCTGAGGGGTTGAAAGAAAAGGAAGTCAGGCTGCTGGTTTGTACACTTTCGTGATGCCACTTGTGTAATCGACGAAACAACTTGGGGTGGTGCATCCATCGGTGTAGCCAATAGTAGTAGGTGTCTTGTAGTAGGAGAAACAGCAAAATGCTTAGAGGTGCATACCATAAGGGATGGTCCGACCATTGGTGATACAGGGCTGTGTAGTCGTTGAGGTAAAGCCAAAACAAGGCTAGTGCAAAGGCTGCAAAGATGATGGAGCTAAGGGCTGAGCGTAGAATTTCGAAACGCACCTGGCGGGCAGGGAGTGCCTTGGTTTGCAGTACTCTGTTGGAATGCCTTTTCTGAAAAAAGCGCAATACAAAATAGTGGTAAAAGGCAGCCGTCAGCAAGTACCGAAGGAATATTACGATACATAAAAAGGCAAAAAGCAGTGCGAAATGAAGGCCGGTTTGTTCAAAATGGGTAAACATAGCCTCGTCTATTCCTTCGTCTTGCCCATAAATACATTCACCATAGGATTCATGGGATTGCCGGATGCTCGTCGGTAGGCTACGATTTGGCCGGCATGGTAAATGGCATCAGCGATGGGGCCGTTGATGAGGTGCCAAAAGGGAAATTCAGCCTTTCGTTCCCCTCTCTGAAAAATCAAATTGAAATTGGACAGGTCTTCCGGAGCGGTTGCTCGGAGGAGGTCACTGGCTTTCTTGAGGTTTTCCAGGGTCAGCTGTCGCTGCTGCTCAAAGGTACGATCGATGGGCTCAACTGGGCGGATGTTGGGTTTTTGGAGCAGGGTGTTGAGAATGGTTTCTGAAAGGCCATGGACATGTGCGATGGTTTGGCCGCTGCTTCGACTGTCTTCGCTGGGTCGATAATCCAGGTCCTCGCTGCGCAAGCCTTCGGTCGCCCAATAGTAGCGGTAACCAAGGCCGTCGATGAGGCGGGCGGCAACGTTGACATTGCTGTAGTCCGCCGGATAATCCGGAATTTGATGATAGGGTAAGGTAGTAGACATTTGGGAGGTATCTTGTGCGAGGAGCAATTGAGAGAGCCCGACAAGGGCGATCATAAAGGCGACTTTTCTCATCATCATCTGGCGGTAGCTTTTTTCAAAGGTAGGGGAATTTTTGGGAATCGGGAAGGAATGAATCCTTGGGATAAACTCCTTAACATTTTGACGACTTTTCAGGCGGTAAGCCGCCTTTTTCCACATTTAGTCGCCTGGTTCTAATTCGAACAATTCGTTGACGCTTCGCTCGAACAGCCTCGACAGCTTGAGCGCCAAGCTCGTCGAAGGGACGTAGCGTCCTTTTTCGATGGAGTTGATGGTTTGACGAGATACGCCGATGCGCTTGGCGAGTTCTTCTTGGGTCATGCCTCGCTTGGCTCTTTCTGTTTTAAGGTGGTTTTTCACTTGCTGGAGTACCAAATTTTCTCAAAAGTAACGTATTTTCTCATCAATGCCATACCTAATTTATCGAGGCTTCAAATGATGTCTTCCCTCTTACAGAATTGTTGAAGGTAGGAAGCGTTCCGCTGGATGCTGCATTTGCGTTAGGAGGGGATGATTTCGTAGTACAGATCAATATCGGCATGCTCTGTGGTCCACACGACGATTTGATCGCCTTTTTTCAGCTGGTGGTATTCTTCCTCTTGGATTTCAATTCTTTCATCGGCTGCCTCATCCAAAGCAAAAAAAGTGTTGTTGGTGAAAAAACGCTCTTTTTTGGACACCAGCAGATGTACTCCTTTCTTTTGTTTGTATTTTAGGTCTTTTCTGAGGTTTGCACCCAGTCGAAGATGGTCGAGTAAGTAGGTGAAAACGATGATCAGAGAAAGGATCACAATGCTAAATAGGTAGGTCGCAGGGTCGATGTCATCTGGATTTTTGCGATTGGGAAGTAAAGGACCCACGAAGACGAAAAGGACGGAAAAGAGGATTTTCCCGGCGCTGTCGCGTTGATGCTTTTTATAGGTCTTTTCGACCTCTTGAAATTCCTCATCTGTCAGTGCCTGTATTTGAACCTGCGTCATCGCTTGCTTAGGAAATTTTCAGATTACCCTCTAACTCATTTTAAAAGTTACTTTCAAAGCGAGGTTTCTCTTTTTTGCTTTGTAGGTAAAATTCACGTTGACTTTTTTCCTACGGGCTACGTATACGGACCTGGTCGTGCGCTTTGTCTCATCGATGGATACCAGCTCGACTTTTGTGTAGCCCAAAGTATTGGCAATGTGTTCTGCTCTTTGGATGGCATCTTTCAGCGCCTGGTGTTTGGCCTCCATCAGATTTTCCTTGTCTTCCTTGTAGTGGTGATACAGTTTCAGTTTTTCGGCAAAGGCTTCCTTGGCCATGTCGTAAAGGAGTTTGGCCTCCTCTATAGAATCATACTCATAAGAATAAGATTGCATTGGATAGGAACTTTGCAATTGGTATATGTTGAACGTCTCTTCGATTTTTTTGGCCATTTCGTTGTTCTTCAGCAACTCAAATTTGAGGTAGGCAAATTGCTCGCCAATGGTTTCGAACTCTGCGTTAGGGCCACAGGTTTTTCCGTTCTCACTAAATGAAAATTCTAAGGTCTTTTTTACGGGTAGCTCAAACCATTCATAGGTTCCTGTAATGACGATTTCCTCACTTTTTTGTCCTTGCAAAAGAGTGGTCGAAAATAAGATGAGGAGGAGTGTTTTAGTCCAGTAGCTCATAAGTGACATTTATAGCATATTCAATGATTACTTTGGATTCGCCACCGTGCTTTGTAGGTCTGTATTCGTTTTTAGATAAATCTGTCACATTGATTATTTTCCCAATCTTTTTATTCACTTTTTCAGAAAGAAACCTTGCGCGTTTTTGGGCATCTGCCAGCGCCTCTTCTGACAGTCGAAGATTATCTACCACTATCTTATCTGGAAATTGATAGGCAAAGCCACTGGCTTTAAATCCCTTGGTGCTGATATTTCTCACCTGAACAGCTTCCTCCATATTTTTTACAAATAAATGGTAGGTATTGGTTTTACCTCTGGAACTGTAACTGGAATTCCTGGGCCACACCTCTATTAAATCTTTGGTCGAGTAACCAAGGCTTTTCAAGGCCATATCCGTTTCTTCCAAAATTTCCTCTGTTGATCTTTCGCGTATTTTATTGTATTCGTCCCTTTTGGATTCTGTGATCTGTATGATGATCCGAATATTTTCTGCTTCGACTTCAAATTGGGCGTAGCCACCTACTTTGATGAAATGTTCCTCCTGACCGAAACTCAGTAAGGGAATGATAAAAAGAATGATGGGATAAAGGAGTTTCTTCATATTTCTTTTGTTGTTTTAGGTGACGGCGAATGCAGTTTCTTGCACTACTACAATAATAGTAACGTATAAATCAATATTTGGATTTTATTGGAAGAGCTTTCTATTCAATGCACTACTTCGTAGCGCTGTTCCCCTCGAACCATCTGCCCATCCGCCGTCCGACCAACAACCTCTATGACAAAGGTACTGACGTCATCACTCTGACGAAAACGAATCTCCGCCCGCCCATTGGCATCGGTCGATAGAGAAGGCTCCCAGTAAAGCTGAGGACGGAAATCCGGACAAGTCGAAGAGGCATCCGAGGGTGCCACCGGAAAAGCAACGGCTGGCAGTAAGCCTTCTATTTCGAAAACATCTTCCAGGTCGGCTTCTGGAACAGTCAGGCGCTTATTGTTGGTTGTGACGTTAACCACTCCGCTGAAGCCCACCGGTCCATAGCCTTTTTTGATGTCTACCAAAAAACAGTGAAGATCAATTTTTTCTACTTTGTCGATGCGCAAGTCTGTAAAAAACTTTGTGTTGCGCGTAAGCTGCCCGTCGATAATGTAGAGTGGCGAGCCGGGCAAAAAACGACGTATGTATTCCTCCGGCCCAAACATGCGAGCGTTGTACTGACCGTCTTTCTGTTGGCGAATTTTCAGAGGCGTATAGATTTCTTTAAAGAAAGTAGGTAGGTCTGGAAAGGGGTCGTAATCGCTGATCCTCAAGCTTTGGTGAGGCTGGATTTGGCTTCTTTGAATAGGCGCTGGATTGGCTGTGATGGGAACTTCCTGGGCCAAAAATGATTGGTAAATATTCTTGCGTTTGCGACTCTCCGATAGGTAGCGGGCAATGGAAGGGGTAACACTTGGTTGGGCTGCTTCTCCGGAAGCCATCTTTTGCAACTTGACCTTAATGGGTTTGGGTTCATAGTTCAAAAACTGAAGGTTTTGAGCACCTTCGAAGGCTGGTAGGTCCATGGCAAAGCTGCCGTCCTCCCCGGTTTTACAATACAAAAAGCTATCGACCGCTGGCAGATAGGCGCAAAATATTGGAACGCTCATGCCCTTGTATTCCTCGTCGGTCACCTGACCATAAAGGCGGAGGTCGGGATGCAGTTGTTCGATGGTAGTCTTTGGAATTTGTTCGCCCAAAAATAAATTCTGCCCTATTTTTTCGTCGTTTGGAATCAATTCAATATCTCGAACGGAAATGGATAAATCGGCAATCAGTGGCTGGCCTTTGGCATCCTTTATTCCAATGTTAGCGACGACTGTTTCTTCTATTTTGAAGGTTTCTTTTTCCAATGTAATTTCCACCTGAGATGGCACCGCTGAGGGTTGGGTTGGCGAAAGTAGCTGGTCTTGCGATTGGTCAGTAGTTTGCGTTTCTGACTTTGTTTCCTCTGAAAGATCACTGTAAATGGACAATGGTACTTGTAGCAGTTGGACTTGGCGATTGTCCGTCGTTTGTGAAGCAACTACTGAAAAAAAGTAGTAGCCCGTCGACCAATCATATGGAATTTTGATGTATCCGCTGACTTGATCGCTGGATTTATTTTGTAGGTAATGGTAGCGCTGTTGCTGGCCATTGCTCAGGCTAATCTGTAAGGCAACCTCCTTGTTTTGCATGGCTCTTGGCAAATAGAGCTTGTACCAAATGACTTCTCCACTAGCGTAAAAAGGCTTGTCGAAATGTGCGCTACAATGCACATTGGCATTGGTGGTTTGAGCTGTCATAGGAGCGGATGCCAGCAGCAGTAACAAGCCAATGTAAACACTCAATTGTTGGTAAAAGCTGATTATTTTCGGTTGCATATTTATTTCCAGTAAGGCGGTTTGATAGTGGTGCTTCTGGGAATTGTTAGGCAGTCTCTACATTGAAGAGGCAGCTCGTCGTAATTGGCAATCAATCGGCATTGGTCGACGGGTGTACCAACATCTGCCGGACCGACATGTTGATAGGTGGTGTCCACCTGCGTAGCATAGAAATAGCCATAAATTATCTGTTCAGGACGATCGGTATTTGTGAAGTTGCTTTGGATTTCACCAGCAGGAGTTTCGAAGAAATTTCCATTTCGATCCAATACCTGCCGGACCTCATTCCAGTAAGCATAAGCACCGGCACTAAGTGCTTCTTTCAAAATAATCAGGTAGTAACCATAGGCGAACTTGCTATCGACTTCCTGTTCCAGCAAAGAGAAGTTTTCCAATCGGTTACCTGTAAATTCGTTGCCGTCAAAAACAGTAATTTTGTTTGGGTTGATGTTTCTGTCGATGTAACAAATCTTGGTGTTTGGAAAATTTGTGTTGGGGTCTTCTACGTCGATTGCTACATAGGTCGACTTGAAATCCCACTTGAACCGTGCCAAGTTGCCATCATTGGTGCGGAGGCCCGTAAAAAGATTGAAACTCACGAAATCAGCCTCCACTTCATTTTCTAGTTCGTTGAGGAAAGTCCGTTTGGTTAAGGAGAAGCCAAGGCTGTCTGCCGAAACGGTTTCGGGTAGTACTTCGAAAGTCGATTGAATGGTTTCGCCTTCAAGGGTTACGACCGACAGTCGGTAAGATTTTCCAGGGGCCATTTCGATTCCCGTACTCGCATCGATGGGATAGGATATATCCAAACCACTGGTGTAGTTGATCAAAAAGCGATTGCCATTTTCATCTTCCAGCACGACTTCTTGAACATCGACGGGAATGGGCAGCTCGTCCGTTCTTAAGCCAGATAGGCGTCCGATGCTCAGTTGAATTCTGGAGGGCGTACCCAGAATGAGCTTGCCTTGTATGACAATGGGGCGCTCCTCTGCGGCTTCGGCATCGAGTTCGATTCGGTCCAGGCAAGCAGAAATCCCCATCAGGAATAAGCTTAGCAGCAAGGAGACACAAAGGTAATGTCGTTTCTTCCACATATCGATCAAAAGGTTTCGAGATTAAAACGAATAGAAGGAAATGCACTACCCAAAACAGAGAGTTGATTGGCCACTGGCGCACTCAAAGCCGGTTGGGTAAAAAAGACTGAAAAGGCATTTCGCCTAGCGTATACATTGTAAATAGAGAAAGTCCAGCTGGTTCGTATTTTTTTGGTTCTATTGTACCCCTTTCCAACCGTCAAGGCAATGTCGAGGCGGTGGTAATCCGGGATGCGCGCTTGGTTGCGCGCGCTGTACACCGGGATGATTTCACCATTGAGTCCCCGGTATCGGCCAGTCGGCGGAGTTGTTGGTCGACCGGTGTTGTAATTGAAATTGAAGGCCAGCGAGATGCGTTGATTGAATTGGATGTTGGTGACGACAGAAACATCGTGCAATCGGTCAATGTCGCTGACATACCATTCGCCTCGGTTGATGCCTGGCACCTCTCTTTCGGAGCGCGATAGGGTATAGCTCAACCAGCCGTTGAAAAGCCCTGTCTGCTTTTTGATGCTTAGCTCAAGACCGTAGGCGCGTCCGACACCCCGCAGCAGTTCCGTTTCGAGGTGATCATTGATGGCCAGCTCTGCAAAATTTTTGTAGTCGGCCAGTTGGTCGATGTATCGTCCGAACAACTCGGCGGAGGTTTCCCAATTGTTGTCTTTGAAGTTTTGGAAGTAACCGATCGACAGATTGTGTCCTTGTTGGGGAAGGATGTAAGAAGTACTCAACTGCCATTGGTTGGCGGGCGTAGGGGTGGTGCTGTTCGACATCTGGTTGATGTACTGAGTGACCCGACTGTAGCCCGTTTTGACCGATGACCTTTTGCTGAGCTTGTAGCGGAGCGAAAAGCGAGGCTCTGGACGGACATAGGAGGCAATAACGCCTTCCTCTTGTGTTGAACCATTGCTATTAGCCAAGGTAAAGGGGCTTCCTTCCGGATAGGTGAGAATGGTTTTGGAGCCCAAATACTGGTATATGCTCAGACGAAGTCCTCCGCTTATTTGAAGCGCCGGAGAGATGTTCCAATTGGCATTTACAAAGAGCGCAGATTCCAACCCTCGCTCCCGCTCTGTCGATGATGGCCGGACGATGGATTGGCTGCCCGTTGGTTCGATGCGCTCTGGGGCGACCCTGTAAAGAATACTGGAAAATCCAAAATCCAATTTAATTAGTTCGGTAGGTGTATAGCTGATTTGTTGTTTGAGCTTCCAATATTGCAGGCTGTTTTCAAGCGTGGATTCATCAATGCCTTCCAAATCGAGTTGGTCGCTGTCGTATTGACTAGCTGTTAGACTGAGTCGGGAAAAGAGGCGGTCGTTAAATATTTTTTTGTAAATCGCCTGCCCCATAAAGGTCTGGTACTGGAAGCCGAATTGTTCGTCGAAAGTAAACTTATCACGCGTGGCATAGGCCGATAAAATGAGGCTGTTTTTTGGATCGAAGCGATGTGTATAGCGAAGGTTGAGATCGTAAAAAAAGCTGGAGCTTCGCTTGATTTCCGGTACATTGATTCTCTGCAATATCCAGTCGGAATAGGTGGAGCGAAAACCAGTAATAAAGGAGCTTTTTTTCTTTTTTACAGGTCCTTCAAAACTGATACTACTCGACACTGGACCAATGCTCCCTTTGGCTTTGTACTTTTCGAAGTTGCCGTCTCGCATTTCCACCTCCAAAACAGAAGCCAGGCGGCCACCAAACTGTGCGGGGATGTTTCCTTTGTACAGGGTTACATTGCTCAATAGGTCGGCGTGAAAGGTGCTGAAAAAGCCGAGGGCATGGGAGCTGTTGAAAATAAAACCTTCGTCCTGCAGCACCAGGTTTTGATCTGCTTGCCCGCCTCGAACGTTGAAGCCGGTGGCCCCCTCGCCGATGGTACTGACCCCTGGCTGAAGCAACAAGGTTCTGACAACATCGACCTCGCCCAAAAAAGTTGGGAGCTTTTGAATTTCCTTCATGTCCAGGCGCGTTACCCCAATCTGCACATTGCTGACATTGGCTTCCACCGATTGACTGCTGACGACCACTTCGTCTAAACGAATGGCTTGCTTATCCATTTCGAAATCCAATCGACCACTGCCCAATAACTCTACTTCCATCTCCAGGGTTTCATAACCCACAAAGTTCAGCTGTAAAAGATGCTTACCAGGAGGTAGTGCCAATGTATACTCGCCGTCCGCTTCGGTTGCTGTTCCAATGGCGGCGGCAGGTGCAAAAATGGTGACGCCTGCCAGTGGGTTTTCGGAGGAGGCATCTTTGACCGTTCCCTCAATGAGTGCTGTCCCATCTGCATTCAACTGACGAATGTTTCCAACAATAGGAAGATCGTCATCTGATTTTTCTTCTGACAACAAAACCTGGTCCAGGCTTTGGTAAAATCCTGCAGAGCGTTCTTTCCCAATCACATCGGCCTGCCCAATGACAACAGCATAATCCCTGTAGGTCATAAAAACCAAACTGGTTTGTTCCAACAACTGCGTCAAAACTTCTTTCAATGGCTGGCCTGTGAAACTATACGAGACAGGTTTAGCCGCCAGCAATGAATCCGGCGCATATATTTGAACGGGGTAGCGATTGTCTATATCCTCTAGGATACGATCGAGTGATTGATTGTTGTATTCTCCACTAATAGGGGTATCGAGCAGAGATTGACCTTGAACGAGGGAGGTCAGATGTATACATACTAGCATCAGGCATAAGCCTAATAAATGGCTTCTCATAACTTAAACTTTGGGAGCAGTGTCGAGCAAGGTAACTTTTTTTATCACAACTTTGTTTGCAAACTTTCGTAACTTTATTACTATATTTAGTCCTATGTAAGCACCGCGGCTAAAAAAGTCGCTAGGCAAAATATTCTACACATCATTGCAACATCTAAGATGCGTAAATAATTTATGTCGAGCGACTTTACAGGAGAGTTGTCGAATCAAATCTATTAATACAAATACTTGGATTTTTTCAACCTGCCAACAGGTTGAGGAAGTACCTTCTAATGGTTTTACATACAGGATGTGAAAGCTTGCATGGTCATTATCACTTGGCCGATTAACCTCAAACAACTTTAGTTTTGAAAGAAGAAAAGACTTTTCAAAAGCTCAACAAGGAGCAGCGTTTCAACTTTTATGGGGCTTCTCATTTTCTCAATAACCAAAATGAGAAAGACAGCGGTCTGCAAATTCCTTTTGAAGTTTATCTGCAAGACCCAATGGTGGCCAGTGAAGACATTGGCTTTGGTTTCGACGAAAAGTTCTACGTTCGTTGGGAGCCTGGCTTATCGGATGGTCCGACCAGTGCCAGGTTTGCAATTGTCGATTACAATAGCGATACAGGACAGTTGATGGCGCCTGCACATTGGAATGCCAAAGAATTTGAATTCACAAAAGATGGTCAGCCACTGAATGCGAACAACAGCGATAGCTTTCAGTTTCATCAGCTCAATGTTTGGGCGCTGTTGCAAAATGCTTTAAATTTTTTTGAACACGGTAATGGCTTGGGGCGTCCCATTCCCTGGGGCTTTGAAGGCAACCGCCTGATTGTCGTGCCTCATGCAGGTTATGGAAAAAATGCGTTTTACGATCGGGAAAGCAAATCGTTGCAGTTTTACTATTTCGGCCCCTCTAGTAATCGGGTATATACTTGCCTGTCGGCCGACATCATCCACCATGAATTCGGCCATGCGGTCTTGGATGGTATCCGGCCCTATTTCATTGAAAGCTCTTCTTTAGAAACAGCAGCCTTCCACGAATTTGTAGCGGACTTTACGGCCATTTTGATCATACTGAGGAACAATACTTTTCGCAAAAGATTGGTCGAACTGACCAAAGGGGATTGGAGTAAGGCAAAGCAGTTGTCTTTCATCGCCGAAGAGTTCGGACGAAGGGTCAAAGATCGTCCTTATTTGCGCTCGGCCGACAATAAGCTCCGCATGAGAAATGTGAGAGGAAAGATCATCAGTCCACACAATTACTCTCAAGTGATGACTGGTGCCATGTACAGCATTCTTCGGAAAATCTCTGAAGCCTATATGGGGGAAAACAGTAAGCTAAGTGCCTCACAATCCTACTATCTGGCTGTTGATCGCATGCAACGCACCGCCATTCAGCCTTTAGATTTGCTTCCCCCCGTAGATGTTACCTTCCGCGATTATGCGCTGGCCGTCTTGCGAGCAGAAGAGCTGTCACATCCCAAAGACCCTAATAATTACTTTGGTCTGATGCTGGATGTATTTGTCCAAAGAGGCATCCTGAGCCGCAGGGATAAAAGGGAGCAATTGGAATCCCGCTATCTATACTATCCTGTGAGAATGCAGGTGTTTCACGACATCGATCGCTTGTCTAGCTCGAGGGCAGCTGCTTACCGCTTTTTGGACGACAACCGGGAGGTGCTGTTCATTCCAAGAAACCGCGACATTGTTGTAGCTGACTTATACCGGGCCAAAAAATACGCCAGGCAAAGGCGGCGTTTACCCGATCAAATCATCTTGGAATACATCTGGCGAGAAGACCTTCAATTGGATGATCCCAAATACGGTCAGCTCAACGGAACAACCGTCAGTATGCTCTGTGGTGGCACATTGGTCTTTGATCAAAATGGCAATGTCTTGTCCTGGTTTCGAAAGCCAGGTACGGAGTCCATCGGAACGAGAAAAGCTCAGAAGGCAGAACAAAGGGCCGGAAAGGCACGCCAAAAAAGCTTCTTGAAGGAAATTTATGGCCTGGTGCGCAATGGGCAGTTAGGGCTGGCAGACGAACAGCGGGCCGCTTCGATTGCCAGGCGTTTGCCGACCATCACCGCCCGAGAAGTAGACGGCCGAATGCAATTTCATCTTTCACCTCATATTAACCTAAGTGACACCGATCACGACAAAGGAGAACGCCAATGGGAGATAAGCTCTTAATCAGAACCTTCGACGTTGAAGTCGGAGATTGTATCTACATCCGGATTCCGGAAGGACCCGATGGATTTCACATCCTCATCGATTGCGGATCGAAGGGGCGAATTGCCCTTTTGCAACGGGCCATCAAACAATTGCGGTCCATCCTGCCAAGAGGATCGAGTCGGAATAGAAGACGCTTGGATTTGATCATCGTCACACATCGACATGCGGACCACATCAAAGGCTTTGATCCGGATTTTTTCAAAACCATTGAGATTGGAAACATTTGGCTCAGTGCTGGGATGAACGCCGAGCATCCACAGGCCGAAAGGACCTTTGCGCTGCACGACAATGTGCGCGGAATGGTGCAGGACATGGTGCATCAGAACATTGCCTTGGGGCCGGTCGAGGAGGATTTGCTGTCGCTCTATGGCATTGGAAACGATGGGGCGGTCGAAGCCTTGAAGGAAATCATGCCCAATCGCAATAACATCCAGCCTACTTATGTGCATGCTGGAATGTCTTCCAAAGATGATCCAATCAAGTTGAGCCTAAAGGATACGGTTTTGCACATCCTGGCGCCGGAAGAAGACATCGATGGTTTTTACCTAGGCAAGGAAGCGGATGAAAGTCTGCGTCAGTTGGAAGAATTCTCTACCCTTTTTGCCGATACGGCTACGACCGATCCGAATAACCAGCCTACAAACGTCAGCCTGGCAGATTTTCAAAAGTTGCAATCCAGGATGTTGTCCAATCCGCTGGCCTTTGCCGAGTCGGACAGCAGTATTCAAAACAATCTGAGTGTTGTTTTACTCATTGAATGGAAAGGGCGGCGATTGCTATTTGTGGGCGATGCAGAATGGGAAGGCGTTTTCAAGGAAGAAAAGCACAATGGCAGTTGGGAAACGATGTGGAATAGGCGCAGAGACTTACTAGGGCAGCCCATCGATTTTCTGAAGGTGGGTCACCACGGCAGTAAAAATTCTTCTCCCTGGAACCCCAACAAGGATGAAACCTACGAGGTCAACCAAATACTGGATGCGATTCTTCCGCTGCCAGCCGATGGCGAACAGCCCAGGGCGCAGGCCATTGTATCCACGATGCGCAAGCCCTACAAATCCATACCCTCTGCTACCTTGCTGGCAGAATTGGGGCGGCGGGTCTACAACGTGAGAAATTACAAACAGGCACTTGAAGCTGCAGGCTATGATCCCACAGAGTTGCCTCATTTCAACCAGTACGAGGCCCATTCCATCGATCAACCGCAACCATTGCGGACTGATCTGGAAAGGATTTTGGACGGACAGGGTTTCGTAGACATAGAAATTGACCCTCTATGACCTAAGCAGTAAAAGGTCTTCTGGTGCTACATCGGACTCGTCGTTTAGATAGAAGTCTAAAATGGAGCGCATTCTTCCAATTCGAAGGATGGTTGTTTGCCTTGGAGTACTTCAGGTATTTAGTCGCTTCCTACAGGAATCTGCTTGTATCTCGTTTTTATTTCTTTTTGCTGAGGCTGCTCTGCTTAAAGAAAAGGGTCGGACCACTTCTCGGCTTCGTACAGTGCTGTTCCGACGAGCGTCCGTAGAAAAGCGCTCAAGGCTTCCTTTTCCTGCTCGCTGAGTACCAACTGCTGTCCTCTCTGCATCGGACGAAGGCGGGTATCGAGATTGTTATTGCGTTTGGTATCGAATTCAATGCTATTGTAATGCTCGATGACCTCTTCGATGGTGGTAAAGTTGCCATTGTGCATCAGGGGGCCGTTGAGTTGTCCGCTGGGATTGAAAAGATTGCGTAGGGAAGGGGAGCGGGTGATCTGCAACTCCAATTCATTGGGATTTCTGGCCGTTTCAATGACGCCATTGTTGCGGCAATTGAGAACGATGTCGAACTCTGGGGCTCGGTGGCACACCTGGCAGCCTGCTCCACCTCCCACTCGGATGCTCTCGGGGCCGAATACCGGCCGAGTCAAGAAAAGCGACTTGCCCTGGTTTTCCAGTTCGCTAAAGTTGGGAAACGGCTGGTGGTCATCTGCTACTTGGCGGCGGCCTTCATCGTAGGGGCTGTCGAAAGATTGGATGCTCCGAATAAATTGAGAAAGAGCATTTTGAATTCTTTTCTCGTTGATGTCAATATCGCCATAAACAAAGTGGAACAACTCCCTGTAGTAGTCGACACCTTTGAGCTTTTCGATCAAGTCATCCAGGTCGGGAGCGCCATTGTCTCCGCTGAAGCCCATTTCTATGGGGTCCTGGATCGGTAGGGTAGACAGCTGTTCCAGGGTGGCGGCGCGTTCGTCCCAGAAGAAATGTGTTTCCTCTGCAAAGCGGCTGTTGACCAACCGCATCGCATGTCGGCTGGTTCGGCCATTGACACCCAGGCTCAGTTGCCGATTGTCTCCAAAGGCCAGGGCCTGTTTGTGGCAATTGGCACAAGCTACTTGATCGTTGATCGATAATTTCTTGTCGTAGAACAGCACCCTACCTAGCGTGGCTCCTGCATCACTGATGGGATTCTTGCTGCCATTGTCCCATTTGATGTAGTCGGGAATGAATTGGGACGCATAATTGGCCAAGTGATCCAGGTCGATCCGACCGTCGAAGGCTGCTTCAGTGGCTATCTGGCTGTTGGGATCGGGATTGAGGTCGTTGGGGTCCAGGGCATTAGATACGTGAGCTGGAGGTGCCTCACAGGCTTGTTGCCATTTCTGGGGATTGCCCAGGCCATCTCCATCGGCATCTTCGAACCACCTCTGCTGCTGACACATAGTGGATTCCGGTACTTTTTGGCAGGCTTGCCATTGCAAGGCCAAACACGTACAGAGGGAAAACAGACAGCTGGTGCGCAAAGGAATTCTCATGGAAATCTTTTGATTCCCTTTGAAGATAGGCAAATAAGCCATAAGGGGCAAGTGTTACTACAGCCCCATGATCCGGTCGTCTAAGGGACAAAACCGGATCTTGGAGGGCCGCACAACATCAGTATGATCGCGTTACAAGAGGTTTGGTTTCCTTCAATCCCGGTGAAACCTGACACACCTCCGGTAATAAGTTATTACGAGGATATAGTATTTTCTTGTCGGGTACCATTAGGTCCCAACATCTATTCAGTTGCATCAAAAGGGCATCACTTACGAAATACTTTCTTTGCAACTGATCGAGGAAATAGTTTCATAAAAGACTGACCATCCACAAATACCAGGTTATTCGATTGAGTCATTTGGTTTTAAGGTAGAGGGATGGTCAGTCTAGGGGCTCAAGCTTTGTATCGAGTCGATGCTTGTTGGCCTTCTCGATGAGGCAGATACCTATGGGGTTGTTTCTCTTGGGAAAACTCCAATGCATCCGAAGGCCGATAGAAGGCCAAAACGGTTGGACTGGAAGGGCAAAGAGAAAAGGCAGGTTCGCTACTAGTATTGGGTAGATGTTGTAAGAAAGTGTAGCTCACATGGCGAACAATACCGAGCATCCAAATGGTAGCCTGAGCAATAGTAAAAGAGGCAACTTTGATAAACAGTGTGATATGTTGTTTCGTTTCTTTCATCGATTCTTGCGTTTAAGTTGTGGCTTAGACCAGAATAGGGTGCATTCACAACTTAAGATTATCAGTTTTTGAGTAACCATTTGAGGTTTTCCCATCTTGCCTCCCCATGCTTTCGGAGGGCAAGAATTAGGAAAAAAATGGTCGGAATATAATGGTACTTAAGTAGTCTATTTCGAAATCGATCATCTATAACAGATCGTATTGCTTGTTCAAATGTATCCGAAAAGTTTACCAGACGCCATTATTTTGCTCACCTCATTTGTCCGAATTGCCCCAAGATCGTATCAGGGCAGCCCAAATCGTCCGACAGGGAACCAAAATCGTCCAAAATACGATTGAGGCCCGTCAAATAAAGGGGTTTTAGAGGGAATTGAATGGTTTAAACAAAGGGGTGACTCCAGAAATATTAGAAATAGGTAGAGGGAAGTTTGCCAAATCGCTCCTTGAAAAGCTTGGAAAAGTAGCTTGGTTTTTTGATTCCAACGGAAAGTGCGACCTCCTTGACGGTATTGCATGCTCTTTGCTCCAAGAGCTCCAGGGCTTTCTGCATGCGGGCTTCCTGCAAATATTGGTTGGGGGTCATATTGGTAAGCTCTTTTACCTTTTCATAAAAGGCAGAACGGCTGGTTCCCATATCGTTGATGATCTCTGAAAGGTCAAGGTGGATGTTGCCGAGTTTGTACTGCACCGTCTGCTCCAAGTTCAAAAGCCAAGTCTGGTCTTTCTGATCCAGTTGATCCTGCATCTGCTGGATTTGCAGGGCTTGTTTCTCAATGACTTGGTGGTTGGCTAGTATACTTTCGGTGCGTTCTTTTACCAACTGCTCTAGTTCTATTTGTCGCTTTTGCAACTGTTTGGTGCGCCACTGGAAAATGCCAAAGCCTAGCAACAATACTAATACGACCACCAGTACTCTGAACCAAGTTTGATGGTTCCAAGGTTGAGGTAGATCAATGGTAAAGCCAATGGGGGCCGCCATGTAGATGCCGCCGTTTTTTCGTCGGGCTTCGACGCGCAGCCTGTAAAGCCCCGGAACCAAGCCGACCAGCCGGATGATGTTGTCCGGACTGACATAGTTGCCATTTAGCTGCCCGCCTCTGTTCTGTTCATCCAATCGCTCAAGCTGATAATGCAGGTCGAATTGATCGGTCCAAAAGAGATCGGGATAATGTACCTTGAAGCTGGCAAAGCGCACCTGATTTTTCAATTGAAGTTGCTTGCGATCCCAATCAATGTCTATGGCAGGCAGTTCGGGGCCGCGGGTTGAGAAAAATCGATGGCTTTTCAGTTGGAGGTTGGTCGTTTGTTTGCTGGCCGATGAAAACCGAAAATCCCTGGGGTGAAAAGCGGTGACGCCATTTTGGCTACCGAAATAAAAAGTGCCGTCTTCTCCCCGAAAGTGAGCGATCCGGTTGAACTCATTATCGCTGATGCCATCGTCTTTGAAAAAAGCCTGAAAGGAATGGGTTTCTTTATGAAATCGAATCAATCCATAGCTGGATGGCATCCAAAGATACCCATAGTCATCTTCGTAAACAGCGTAGATATTGTGAGAAGGGAAGCCATCTTTTCTATTGAAAGTTTGGGTTGTTCCTGCCTTTTTATCCCAACGGATCAGCCCTTCATCTGCACTCGCCAGCCAATAAATGCCTGCAGTATCCTGGTGGAGGTGTTGGATGTCGTTGGAGGGTAGGTAAAACTGTTGGTTGTTGCCATTCCAATACCTTTCCATTATACCCTCGGAGGTATCAAAGAGGTAGAGGCCCGAGTCAGTCGTCAGCCAAATATTGTCTTGACGGTCTTCGCAAAAGGCCAAGGGGATGGAATTTGTCAAGGTGTTGAAGCCATTATAGGCTTTGAAAAGCTGTAGCTCACCATCTTCGTAATAAAACAATCCTCTATTGGTCCCCAACCATATTTTGCCGCTTTTATCTTCGAACAACGACCAGCCCCTACCATAGTCAAAGTCTGTGTTGTATTCGTATTCTTTCTTGATAGACCCATATTCTTTGTCCCACTGAATGAGTTTGTAGCTAGCAGACCAAAAATACCCATCATTATCAGCTATAATGGGAAAAGAACGCGACAACTGAACGGTATTCGTTAGAGAATCTATAGAGATGACCTTGCCAGTACTTAGGTTTACTTGCTGACGGCCACGGTATGTGTTGACCAACAGCGAATTGTCCTTCTTGTACAGGCCACGGCACCTGAAAAGCTTGCTAAAGTCAGGGTTTTCCGAAGGATCGTGAAGGAAGCGTTTGAATTTGGGTCTTTCGAAGCGAAGCAATTGCAAACCATAGTGAGAACAAATCCAAACAGTACCGAATCGATCAAACTCTAAAACATTGAATGGCCGTTTAAATTCTTTTTTTTGCAGCAAGCGACCCCTTTCGTCGAATACTTCTATCTTAAACTTATTGCTGACCCAAAAGGTGTTTTGGTAAGGGTTGTAGAAGAGGCTCTGCCCGAATTCGTCTTTGATGTAGGTTATCTGAGAGGGTTTGTCCTCCGGAGCGTAAATCAATACATGATTGCCAGTTTGCTTTACCCAAAAATGGTCTTTTGATCCAAATATGTAGAGATGAGTTTCTTTGAGTTCATATTCCGTTCGGAGGTGGAGCTGATGATCCTTATCCAGCCACGCGAAGGCAGTGCCGACCTTACCTGCCAATTCACCTGTTGTGAAGCAGGCATATGGAATGAAACCCTCTGGAAGTGGAATCTTTGAAAAACCTTTTGCCGATTGGTATTTCCAGAGTTGGTCTTTTGCAAAGAAGTAAAGCTGCTTTGCCTGGTCGCTAAAGTGGTGTTGAATTTCTGAGACCTCAAAGGGCTGATTGGGACCAAATTTTTCTTCAAAAGATTGAAGGCTATCTCTTGTTACAGATAGAATATCGATGGCTTTCCTTGAGCGCTCTCTACCAGAGATGAGCCAAAGTGCGCCATCCTGGTCTTCCAGTATTTTGTTGACGGAGTTTCTGGAAAGGCCATTTTTGGGCTTTGTCCAGTGCTGGAAAGTAAAACCATCAAAAAAAGTCAGCCCCCCCTGTGTCCCGATCCAGGCACCCTCTTGTGTGGAGTAAGCGCAGTGGACCCGTTGGTGCAACAACCCTTCTACTACACTGATCTCCCTGGTACTGGCAAGATAGTCTTCCTGTGAATCTGCAGAAAAGCAGACACAGCAAAGCAAAACCCATAGAGCTGTTGTACTTTTTAAGGACATACAATTTGTTTACGATCATACAAATTCAGGGGCTATCACTTAAGTCAGAAACGGGTAAGAACAATTTGAACCTTCAGGACAAGTGGCTATAAAATCGCCTGTACAATAGGCTGTTCGGCATATCTGTGACTGAACGACGGCGACCTAAAAATTGCGCAGGAACATTTCAGCATTACTACTTAAGGATGCTGGTCATCTGTCAGTCAAAGTTGTCTCTAAGGTGCAAATATACAAATAAATTATAATGCGATTTTGGTCAATCTTGATTTTATCCGAATATTATTTTTGTTCAAACTAAAAGCAAAAGAACCAAAAAATCAAGTGCGGCAGAAGAATATAGTGATAAGATACAAAACAGGCTTCCTTCCATGATGGAAGAAAGCCTGATGGAAATCCTGTTCTGTTGATGAAGCAACTTTAGCAGGTCACTGTGTTTAAGATCCTCTTAGTGGATCAATAGGCGTTGTGTATAAGTATCTTTATCTGTTCGAACTTGTAAGAGCATAACCCCCTTGGGCAGTTTGCTCAGAGATGCGTTTAGTTGGTTGTTCAGCGCGCTGAGGGTTCCACTGAACTGTAGTAAGCGTTGACCATTGGAACTGACCAATTCGAGACGCACAATCTCTTCAGCTCTTATGGATTCACTTTGCAGCATCACAAAACCATTGGTTGGATTTGGAAATACGCGGAAAGAACGACTGGCGGCAATGGCCTCCACATATCGAAGTTCACTAAAGGAGTTTTTGCCATCAAAATCTACCTGTCGTAGGCGGTAAAAGGCAGCCTTTGACTCTTGAACCACTTCCCTGTAATGGGCAGTTCCATTAGATTGTCCCTGACAAGCGACTTCCCCTAAGGAAGAAAACTGCTTGCCATTGTAACTCATTTCCATCTCGTAGCTCTTACAGTCTATTTCCTCGCTTGTCGTCCATTCTAGGGCTACTTCTCCAGCATTTAAGCGCACCGCACTAAAAGACTGCCAGTTGACAGGCAAAAGAAGACCACTATTGCCAACGCTGAGCTGGCTGAAACCGGTAAAGCCACTGAGGCTGTTGAAGAAAATCTCTCCACTAGCAGGATCGGTAGTAGCAGCCGACGAAGCAACAGTTGTCCAACTGCCATCGGAGCCAGAGGCGCGCTTGTAAAGGCTCATCGTGGTTTCGTCATAGGCTAGTAGTGGGTCGCTCGTTTGGAGTGTTGTTCTGATCGACGCGATGTTCAATGCACTTTGATTGCTGCCAAAATTGCGGACTATCCAATGCTGTGTCGCTTCAAAATTGTCGCCATTGCCTCCTGCTGGTTTGTCGTTGAGCAAGAAGACGACCAAGTCGCCATTTGGCGCCGTTCCACCATCCGTAAAGTCGATTTGCAAACTGTTGACATCGACTTCCAAGCCACTACTGCCCGTACCACCCAAGCTAACGGTGGAACAAACACCGCCAGCGACATCCAGGGTCGAGCTGATGAATGTGGCGTCTCCATTCAGTGTGAAGTCATATCCATTGATGTCCTCTCCGACAGCTGAGCCGGTACTCTCGTTGAATTGTAAGTAAGCTTCCAGCCCACTTTCGCTTCCATCCAGTGTCAAATGCATGTTGGTTCGGAGTTCAGTTTGTGTTTTGACAACAGACCAGATGCGTACTTCGTCGATTTCTCCGTCTAAATAGCGGGTCGAATGGTCATTACCAATCCAAACATTTTGCGAGCTGGCCGTATTGATGGTGCTACTGGTGCCAGAGGAGGCAGATATGGTTTCGGCTGAGCCATCGACATAAAGGGTGGTATTGCTCAAAGTAGCACCGCCGCTGTTATCCAGTACAACAGCAATGTGATGCCAAAGGCCATCGTCAATATTTGTTGTTCCTCGGATGTAGCCACCGTTGATTTCCGTCCTCAACTGGCCATTGTTTAAGCGGATGATCCATTTTTGGCCGGTGGAGTTGATCCCATTGGCAAGAATGGCTCCATCCGAATCGGTTGTTTTGATCCAGGCTTCGTAGGTCCTGGAATTGCCTCCGGTGATGCCGACGTAATCGTCTGCCAAGGCATAATCCCCCGTTCCATCCAAGCTGAGGGCATTCCCCCTGCTTTGGTTGATTTCGCCGGTATGGCCACTTAGGTTGACCCAAACAGTATCCGCATTGGTACTGCTTATGGCAATGGAATCCTGGTAATGGCCTTCGCTCAGGCCCGATTTCAGCCGGGTGTAGATGGTGACGGGTTCGCTTTGCAGGTTTCCACCACTTTCATTCAATGTAAGGGAAGCGCTGTAGGTACTGCCATCGGTAGACAGTTCGAAATCCGATCCGCTCAAGCTGAGCTTTGCATCTGCTTCCAGATCGTCACCAGATACCGTAAACGTTTGTGCGGGAGAACTACTGGGCCAAATGGCGTTGAAGTTTTCCAATGCAGCCGCAGAGCTGCTCAGGGCAGCGGAGCTGGTAAAATAGAGTACATAGTCTTCTGCCTGCCCGTAACTGGGGTTGGCACAACCGTTGGTATAGCCCGCAGTGGTATTATTGGTCAAAAAGCGAATGCGGATAGGTGTATTGTACAGTGGACTGTTGGGCGTGGTGATGTTAGTGGTCCAGGACGTATTGGCATTGACAAAGTGAAAGTCATCACCACTGCCGCCGAAATCTCCATCGTTTTCATAATCGATGTAGATAAATAGGAATTCATTACCGACTCCTGAATTGCTTACGCTGACCGAGTAAGTTGTTCCTGCTTCGAGTAAAAATCGCTTATCGGTATCCTCCACATAGCCATTGTCTTCCAGCGCGCTCCCAGTAGAGATTTTCTGTCCGTTGATTTCTATGTTGGTAGGGCCGTAATAGTAGCCTTCGGCGATATTTTGTGTCGTAGGGGTGCAGGAGGCTGTCACCACGGAAGCGCCATGCGTATCCTCGAAGGCCCAGCCGTTGAGCAAGGTATTTCGGGTGCCGCTGATGGTTGCGGTCATCCGGTCGATCTGGTCGCTGGTAAATCGGTCGCGGCAACTCTCACTGGAATAGGCCATATAGTTTTGGACGACGGTTCCGAAATAGCTACCAGTGCAGCTGTTGGTCACGCCGGTCCAGCAGCCCACGCTACTTGTCCTTTGGTGTGGGTCGGTATCGCAGCACAAATCGCCATCTGTGTTACAGTCTGAGTCGGAAGGGCAGCCGGAATCGTCTCCCTGAAAGGTGTGGTACAGATTGAGGTAATGGCCCATCTCGTGGATGAGGGTTTCGTTTTGTGTTCGGCCGCTTTCCATGGTATAGCCAAGGCTCCCAGTGGGGTCATAGCCCATGTTGTTGTATAGCAGGACGATGCCATCGTAGCGTAGGTCGGCAGGTGGCAGGGTTGCAAAGCCTTTGGTACTTGTTCCGTTATCGATGAGGTTGGTTGTCCAGATGTTGATGTACTGCGCTGGATTCCAGCGGCTGAGGTTGAACAGGTTCAGGCGGCTAGCGTCGGCAGTGATCCCTATGTTTTCATAATCTTCGACACCTGTAGCATTGATGCGATTGATGCCATTGGTGGCACCACCGCCAGGCGCCCGGCTTGCCAGCGCAAAGCGGATTGGAATATCGGTACCGGTATTGCCTATGTCGCCGCTAAAGACATCATTGAGGTTGTCGATGGCCGACTGTATTTGAGCGTCGGAAATGTTGAGTCCCGTGCCTTCGGCTTGGCCAGTGTGCAGTACGTGCACAACGACCGGGAGGGTATCGCAGGACGCTCCTCTCAAGCGAGCGCCTCCTGAGAGGGCTATTTGTCGCTGGAGCTGGGCTTCGCTTTCCAACACCCTCAATCGAAAAGCCGGATCGTTTGCCAGTGCCTTTTGATGAATAATGTCTGTGGCACAGGCTTCTTGTGCCTGTAAATGAATAGGAGTTATAAAAATACCTGACAAAGTAAAGATAGCCAGTAGTGTCGTTAGCTTCATGAGTATATTTATGATTGATGGTAGCCAAAAGGAGAGTGGTCCATTCGATGGATCGAATAGCTGCTTTCTCTACTAAAAGCCGAAAAAATATGTGTGAAAAGGGGAGGTGAATCGTTGAGATAAAGGATACCAAAATTTTTGCCAGTATGCCATAAATGACTGTTTATAAGCAGTTTAAGTAAGCCAAAATCATCCAGGCATGACCAAAATCGTCCAGACTAGGCCAGAATTGTCCCAAATGGGATGGACAAGGAGAAAATGAGCCGTTTGGCAGTCGATTCGGCATGCTGGTTTGGAGCGATCAGACTTACAGATCGATTGATGGATTCGTCCGAATTTTGAATCTCTTGGACCGAAAAAATAATGAGTTTATAGAATTAGAGGGGGTGCGAATGGGGGTGGCTGAAGATTTTTTCGTCACTAGGATGAAATTCAAATTGTATTGTATTCATCCGTCGCCGACGAAAAATTAGCAACCTAATGAAAATCAAAATCCTCAAAGTACTGTCAGCATTCTTAATAGGCTGTTGCTTGTCTTTGACTACACTAGCGCAACAACAAACCCATACCCTCAGCGGCTACATCCGCGATGCTCAGACAGGAGAGGCGCTCATCAGTGCCACCGTTTATGTGCCAGAACTAGCCCTAGGTGTTACCAGCAATTTGTATGGTTTTTATTCCCTGACTGTTCCGGCTGGCACACATACATTTGTTTTCTCTTACTTAGGATACCAAGATCAAGTCGTAGAACTCAACCTACAAGCGGATCAAAGCCAAGACATGGATTTGGGGTCTGCGTCAGTAGAGATCGAGGAAGTCATCGTCACAGCAGAGAAAGAAGACCAGCACATCGAGGAAGTGGGCATGAGCCAAGTCAAGTTGAATGTACAATCCATTAAGAAAATGCCAGCCTTGTTGGGCGAGGTAGACGTCATCAAAGCCATCCAATTGCTTCCGGGGGTGCAGACCGTTGGAGAAGGGACCTCGGGTTTTTACGTTCGAGGGGGGAATGTAGACCAAAACCTGGTACTACTAGATGAAGCCCCCGTGTACAATGTCTCTCACCTGTTGGGCTTCTTTTCTGTTTTCAATCCGGATGCCGTCAAAGATATGAAGCTGTACAAGGGAGGCATTCCTTCCTACTATGGCGGCCGTTTGTCCTCGGTGGTAGACATCCGAATGAAAGAAGGCAATGCAAAGCGGTTCAGCGGCTCGGCTGGCATCGGTTCCATTTCCAGTCGCCTTAACATAGAAGCACCCATTGGCAAAGATAAGGGCTCCTTTATGCTGGCTGGCCGGCGGACTTATGTGGACCTTTTTCTAAAGCTGAGCAGCGATACGACCCTAAATAAAAGTAAGCTGTTCTTCTACGACCTCAACGGTAAGGTCAATTTTAAGTTAGGGGAAAAAGACCGAATTTTTCTTTCCAGTTATTTTGGTCGGGATGTATTCGATCAGTCGGGAGAATTCAGAACCGATTGGGGAAATCGCACCGGAACCATCCGTTGGAATCACTTGTTCAGCCCCAAACTGTTTTCCAACCTGACCTATTATTACAGTGAATTCGACTACTTCCTGGGGGAGCCTTCAGGCGTAGATGCCTTTGAATGGAAATCCCTCCTCAAAGACCACGGCCTCAAGCTCGACTTTACAGCCTTCATCAACCCAGACAATACGCTGCGCTTTGGCCTACAGTCCATTTATCACCTCATTGACCCCGGTGTGGCCAGAGGAATTGGTGATGAGACCATTTTCAACGAACTCAAGCTGGATCGCCAAAAGAGTTTGGAAAATGCGATTTATGTGAGCAACGAACAGTCCATAGGAGATCGCTTCAAGATAGATTATGGATTGCGCTTTTCCAGCTTTCACAATTTTGGACCGCAGACCGTTTGGAACTTCGACGAGCAATTCAATCCCATCGATAGTACCGTACACCAAGGGAGTGACATATACAATTCTTACTATTCCTTTGAGCCTCGCATTGGTATGCGCTACAAGCTAGATGGTAAAAGCTCTGTCAAATTGAGCTACAACCGCATGGCCCAATACATACAACTGGCCTCCAATACAACTGCCTCTTCTCCTTTGGATGTATGGTTTCCCAGTAGCCCGAACATCAAACCCCAGATGGCCGACCAGTTGGCCGGTGGGTATTTTCGCAACTTTCTGGACAATTCCCTTGAAGCCTCCGTCGAAGTATTTTACAAGCGATTTGAAAATTCCATTGACTTCAGAGACCATGCCGAGCTATTGCTCAACAAGCAGTTGGAGGGAGAGTTGCGCTTTGGAGAGGCCAGGGCATATGGTGTCGAATTGTTGCTGCAAAAAACAAAGGGCAATCTAACGGGCTGGGTTGGTTATACCTTTTCACGCACCGAAAAGAAAATCGAAGGGATCAACCAAAACCAGTGGTATCCTGCCCGACATGATAAAACCCACGATTTTTCACTGGTCTTATCGTATGACTGGCGCAAGCGATTTAATTTTTCTGCCAATTGGGTGTACTCCACAGGGAGCGCAGTGACCTTTCCGACAGGCCGCTACGAATTCATGGGAACGGTCGTACCGGTCTACTCCGAACGCAATGCCGAGCGCCTACCTTCCTACCATCGATTGGACATTGCTACCACCATCAAAGGGCGCAACAAATGGTTTGGTAGGATCGAGAATGAATTGCTCATCAGCGTTTACAATGTCTATGGACGCAAAAACCCCTACAGTATAAATTTCAGACAGGAGGAAGACAATCCACAAGCGACTTATGCGGAGAAAACCTACCTGTTCGGCGTTATTCCTTCTGTCACTTTAAATCT
>JBCCSZ010000088.1:0-25073 GCA_039199225.1 Bacteroidota bacterium | reverse complement strand
TTCCAAGCAGCCATATGGACCTCCTTCCAAAACCACATCTGGGGTGATCAAGGCTTCGCAAAGCGTATCCAAAGAGACGTTTACCATATCATTGCAGCTCAGACTTGGCGATGGATTTGGAAACTCTTCGATTGTTACTGTGAACACACATACATCTGTGTTGCCAGAATCATCCGTAGCCTGGTAGCTGTAGGTGTAAGTCGTATCTTTTTCCAGCAAGTCACCATCCATTGGTCCTTCCAATTGGACGATGTCTACGTCTGTATCGCAATTATCCGTGGCAAACACCACTGGATTGAACAGCGTCCGGCACTCACCCGGATCAAGGGTAATGGTCAGATCGTTGTTGCAGGCGATGATTGGAGCGATGTTGTCTTCTACTGTCACCACCGCAGTTGCTGTAGCTGAGTTGCCACATTCATCTTCTACTGTCAGCTGTACATCATTGGGACCTAAATCATTGCAATCAAAGTCCATTGGTGCTGCTGTCAAGGTCAGGTTGGTTGAGCAGTTGTCGGTGCTGCCACCATCGATGTCCATCGCTGTGATGGAACCCATGCCGTCTTGATCCAATTCTACCGTGACGTCCACCACCACTACTGTTGGAGGCGTCGTATCTTGAACCATCAGCGTTTGGGTGTGGGTATTGGTATTGCCACAGGCATCGGTGACCTCCCATGTACGGGTCAGTGTCATTTCTTGTGGGCAGGAGCCAGGAACAGCAGTCTCACCCAGATAGGTTGCCATCAAGTTGCCGATCACCATTTGATCTGCATTCAGGCTGCCTGGAGACTCCGCAGATGGAGCGGTCCAGGTGAAGTCCGTACCATTGGTGCCACTGCCTTTGAGCTGTAGAGACTCACCAATCGGCGTGGTGTTCGGCTCGGATACGCCGATGTCCGTTGAGGTCATGCCTACTGCAGGACCATCCACGGCCATGAAGGTACCTTCCCAGCTTAGGAAAGCTAAAGTTGCTCCATTTGAGTTTTGTACTAGGGCTACACCATCCGGTGAACCGTTCATGATGCCTGGGATGGCGAAGGACAAGGCACCGAAGCCTTTGCCTTCATCGTCGATCACTCCGGTCAGCATCACCAATTGATCCAACTCACCGTTGGCTCCATTGTACAAGGCCAAGCTGTAGAAGGATAAATTAACGCCCGCCATACCGGCTATTTCGATGAATTCACCAACATCTGTACCTGTATTGTCGTAGTGGATTTCGTTGATCCAAAACGTCTGGGTGATGCCCGATACATCGCAATTGTCAAAGGCCGTCAGATCAACTGCTTCTGGTACAGAATCGCAGTTGACCAGCGTATCAGCAGGAGGACAAACAAAAGTTGGAGGAGTTGTATCTTCTACCACTAAGGTCTGAACGTGCTGGGTCGAGTTGCCACAGGCATCCGTCGCCGTCCAGGTCCGTGTGATTGTTCTTTCTTGAGGGCAGGTACTGGCCGTCACACTGCTTTCCATAAAGTCTGCAACGATTTGTACCGGTGGGCCAGGGCAGCCAGCAAAGGTCAAGCCGGCATTCAAGCTGCCAGGAGATTCTGACTGAGGGCCGGACCAGCTCAAGTCTGTATCGCTACAGCCTGTGCCACCCAGTTGAAGGGACTGTCCAATCAGCGTTGCACTGGTTTCTGAAACGCCAATATCCGTCGAGGTCAAGCCATCGGCTGGACCACCCATCGCTGTGAAGCTGCCTTCGTACGATAGGAATTCAACCACCATCCCGTTGCACACCAAAGCCACACCATCCGGTGAACCATTTTGGATACCATCTACTGGATAGGCAAAAGATACCGCTCCAAAACCGGCTCCCTCATCGTCTATCATGCCGCTCAAACTCATCATTCCGTAGGTCATGCTATTGGCACCGTTGTACAATACCAGCTCGCAAGTACTCAAGTCAAAGCCAGCTGTACCGGATACTTCGATGAACTCACCACTGTCTGTACCATCGTTGTCGTAGTGGATTTCTGTGATTCGCACAAATGGCGCTACACCAGGATTGGTCATCGCACAAGCCATCGGATCGAAAACCTGCATCATGTTCAAGCTGCCAGGGCTCTCAGGCATTGGAGTCATCCAGCCAAAGGAGCTTGACGGGCAACCCGTACCTGTTCTTTGAAGGGACTCTCCAACCAAGGTTCCACCATCTTCGCTCACGCCAATATCAGTAGACATCATCCCGTCTGCAGGGCCACCAACAGCCATGAAGCTGCCTTCATAGGATAGAAATTCAATCACCACGCCATTGCAAACCAAAGCCACACCATCCGGACCGTTTTGGATGCCATTCACCGGATAGGCAAAAGATACCGCTCCAAAACCCGATCCTTCATCGTCAATCGTTCCACTCAAAATCGTCGGCGCATCATAGGTCATTCCGTTGGCCCCATTGTACAACACCAATTGGCAAGCACTCAAATCAAAACCAGCCGTTCCAGCTACTTCAATAAACTCACCAGCATCCGTTCCGACATTGTCGTAGTGGATTTCATTGATGAACACAAAGGGAATTGTCATCGGCATCGTGCCAGGAGCGCAATTGTCCATCGCTGTCAGCATTACTGCAGCAGGAATGGCATCGCATTCAACCGTGGCATCCATCGGCAGAGCCTCGTTGAAAACCGGGGCCTCTGTGTCTACCGTAAAGGTGAAGGTTTGAACACATTGACTGCTATTATTGGTCTGGTCTATCGCAGTGTATGTACGCTCAACGGTACGGATACAATCGACTTCAGATGTTACATCATTAGAAGATAGGGTGACTGTACCACAGCCTTCTGCAACCGTGGGCAGCGCAGGGTCTGGGTTTAAATCCCCCACTAAATTAAAGGTCGTTGCAGCCGCTGGAACCATTGGATTACAGCCCATCGGCAGACCAAAATTATTAGGCGGACAGGTGATAACAGGAGGACGATCTCCAATGTTTACCACCCTTTGTACCGTTTGTATACAACCTGGGCTTGCGAAGGTCGTACCGCCATCGGGAGAGATGCCATTGTTGCCATCATCCGCACCATCAAAGGTCATAACCACCAGACGATCTCCTGGCGATAGTACCGATGGATCGAAAAAAGTAGCAGGATTGCCATCAATAGTAAATGTTATATTTTCTGCCGCGATATTGTTGGTGTCTCTGCCGCCAAGCAGGATCACAGGATCAAAAGCACATATGGCATCCGGCAATTGTGGATCGAAAATGGGATGTGGATACTGACAAGCATTCGAAATTGTAAATGATTGATTTACAGGACTTCCTGCACCAAAAGGCCCCTCTATCGTTATGGAGTAAGCACGTCTATCTTCATGTACAAAAGGCAATTCATAAGTGCCTAAAGTCATATTGTAGCTTAGGGTAACCGAACCATCTGTTGCAATTGGTACGCCTGCACTTTGGACACCAACTGCTGGAATATTGAAGGCATCAAATGCCTGTGAAGCTGCAGTCACCGTCCACGTTTGCCCACTTGGCAACATCGCCCCTGTTTCATCCACAATCGAGATCAATTCTGAAAACTGACCGTCCATTCCCCCTGTTCTAGCAACTGGGTCGATAACCGTTGCATTGTTTAGGCAACGGCAAGGGTCCGTTATGACAAAACCACAGTCAATGATTTCTATGTCGCTCGTGTCTGCATTGGTACAACCGTTGGCATCTGTGAGCGTATAAATTATGGAGATGGTACCCGGACCACCAACGGTTGGGTCAAGGAAATAACCTGTCCCTAAACCATTGTCTGTAACGCCAGGGCCACTGTAAACACCGCCAGCAGGCATACCTCCAATGAGAGGAGTATTTTGAATGGCTGCATCCAAACAATAGGAAGCTGCTGTACTGAGGCTGACTGCAGGAAGATCAAAGACCTCTATGTCATCTGAAGCAACAGGACAAGGATTGCCTGCAATCGTGTAAGTAATGGTATGTACACCAACACCGGCTGCGGATGGATCAAAGCTGTAGGTCATGCCGTTGCCGTCGTCAGTAACACCGGGGCCACTGTAAACGCCACCAACGGGCGTGCCACCACCCAGGCCATTTTGAACACCTGCATCTACACAAAGATCGGCGGGCGCTGTGAAAGTAGGGATGGGCAGTACTTCGATGTCGTCTGTAGCAGAGCCGCTACAACCATTGGCATCGGTGAAAGAGTAGGTAATTGTATGAGTGCCAATACCTGCTGTGGCTGGATCAAAAAGAAAGCTCAATCCATTCCCAATATTTGTTACGCCAGGACCGCTGTAAACACCACCGGCAGGCGATCCGAGGGCTGTGCTCAAAAATTGCGATTCATTGATACAGACATCATTTGGTGCTGTAAATGCTACAATAGGCAGGGCAAAAACTTCGATATCAGCATCGTCAGCATCTCCGCCTAGTGTGTAGGTGACGGTGGTCGTACCGACTCCCGCACTCATAGGGTCAAAGGCGAAAGTCATTCCGTTGCCATCGTCTGTAACCCCAGAACCACTATAGACACCTCCTGAAGGCGTTCCGCCCGATAAGCCCATTTGAATACCCTCATCAATACAAAAATCATCCAAAAGAATGAGGGTAACGGCAGGTGCTACGCTGGTACCACAAACCGCTAGGCCGGCTTCAACACCATCCTGGCAGCTGAATAGGGCGCCACTGCTCACGACAAAAATCAGACATTGATCAGCTGCGCCGCCATCGATGATATTCCCTGAAACATCTCCATTTGCCGGTCCAAAAATAAGATCGCCACTCGTCACCGAGCCAGAGGCACCTCTATATACTCTTAAGTTATCATCCGAGCCGAAAGAACCTGCTGTGATGGTCGCATTCGCAGCCATACCAGCCGTTGGGCAAACTTCAAACAAGACCGCATCTGTCTCGTTGTTGCCATAGCAACCGAAGAAATTTGTTTGACCTATCGGACAACCACAAGCTGCCAGAACCTCTATGTCATCCGTTGCCTGTGAAAAACAAGGCGCAGGTCCGGTGTAAGTGATGGTGGTAACTCCAAGTCCGGCAGCACCCGGATTAAACGTATAAGTTCCATTGCCATTGTCGGTTACACCATTGCCACTGTAAACACCTCCAATGGGCAAGCCGCCGCCAAGGCCGGTTTGAATTCCCTCATCAATGCAGAGGTCGGCTGGTGCAGTAAAAGATATTGTTGCATCAAATATTTCCAAGCTATCCATCGCAGCATTTCCTCCTTGCATGTAAGTAATGGTCGCTATTCCAACACCTGCGGCGGCCGGATCAAAACTGTAAGTCATTCCATTGCCATCATCCGTCACACCGGAACCACTGTAAGCACCGCCTGATGGATTGCCTCCAGAAAGCCCCGTTTGCACACTGGCATTTTCACAGAGATCAGCAGGGGCAGCGAATGTAACAGTCGAGGCTGGCAGGCTCTGACTACATACCTCCAATTGAGTGGCCGTACCGTCCTGGCAGGTGGTTGCAACATTGATCGCATTGCTATTGGAAACAAAGATCAGACATAAATCCGGAGCAGAAGCAGTGATAACAGTACCTGTTAAATCGCCATCGGCAGGACCAAAAACAATTGTTCCTCCGGTACCAGAGCCAGAGGCACCTTCGTAGACTGTCAAGCCCTCTAGGTTGGCTGGTAAAATAGAATTGTAGAGACCTGCGGTGATGGTTGAGCGAGCGACCATGCCAGAAGATGGGCAGAATTCGAATGCTACAACATCCACTTCGTTGCGGCCGTAACAATAGGTATTACTTGTTTGTCCCGTAGGGCATTGCGCCTCCATTAATACGGAAGAGAGTAGTATAAATGCAATGCCAATGACCCTCAATAAGTTTGTAGAAATGTTCATAGTATCACCAATTTTCAGCGAAAAAAACACAAGAATATTTGGTCTGTAAACACAGAAGAACGGCAGCTAAAGCATTGAGCTTTAAAGCTGAGCGTAAAATTTCAGTGAAATGTGTTTTTGCTTGAAAATCGGTAACTGAAGAGAAAAAATTTCGTAAAAGAAAGCGTAATGACTTGGAAAGCGCGGACATTTTGTCCATTACAAAACTACATAGAATACGGACTAAATGCAAATGCAATTCAAGAAACCCCAAAATCCATCAACATTGTTGGTAATTAGTTTAGAATGCTCTTTGTACACATAATAAATACTGTATATTTGTACTCATTGAGTAAGTCCTCTCCAATTTAAAAATTTCACATCAATGGCGTCACCATTGATCGTAAGAATCGTAAAATGGTATAATTTTCTATTATTAAAAGGAATGTCTCAATTGAAAAACTGAAATCAAATGAAAAAACAATTAATGACTCTTGTGTTAACGTCTTTAGTTTTCCTAATAGCGTTAATCCCCAATGAAGCAGTTGCACAATTTTGCTGTTGTCCTGCTTGTCCAGACTGTATCCCTCAAGGCGCTAATGCTAGTTGTGGTGCTGCCTGCTTTTTCGATTCTTCTTGCGGAACCCCAGACTTTGCAGAATCAACTACAGATGCAGCTTGCTTGGGAACCGCTTGTAATCCCCTACCTGTAGAATTTACTTCTTTCGATGTCAGAGAGGTGGGTAAAACAATGCTGCTCAGTTGGCATACAGCTTCTGAGATCAACAACGAAGGTTTCGAAGTGTTGCGAGCTTCTGGCTTGTCTATGGAATTTGAGTTTGTTGGTTTTGTTGGAGGTCATGGCACAACCGCTGTACCACAGAATTACACCTTCGTGGATTACAACCCACTGCCAGGTACCAATTATTACAGACTGCAACAAATCGACTTTGATGGTCAATCCAGTTTGAGTCCAATTGCTGTCGCTAATAGAAACAGTAATGATGAGATTTTACTATGGCCATCTCTAGCCAAAAGTAATATTTTGTTGAGTACGCAAAGCAACTCAAATGTTACAAACTACCAAGTCAGGGTATTCGATATGATGGGCCGCAAAGTGATGGAAACAGAATTTCGCGGATCAGTCAATATGGATATTTCAAGTTTGGAAGAAGGAAATTATGTTGTAAATGTGGCATTCAACAACAGTTCTCAAACACTGAGATTTGTGAAGGTCGCTAAATAGCTTTTCATCAATTTCATCCTTGAATAAAAAGGGCCACTGGAAAATTCCAGCGGCCCTTTTTCATTGAGTGTCCTAACCAATTATTCAAATTGGAAGCCTATAGCTTCATCAACTTCGTCACCTGAATGCCTTCTGCAGATTTGATCGTCAAGACATATAATCCGGGAGCTAAAGAAGTACCGAGTGGTAGATTTTCAGACTGCGTCAATGTCAATTCCCGCTCAAAAATCAATCGTCCTTCTGTGGATGTCAAACGCACATTCAGCTCTTCAGAAAATGCTCGATCTGCAGATAGTTGGATGTAGTTGTCAAATGGATTTGGCAATACTTCAATTCCCAAAGCATCGGCAAACTCCTCCTTAACAGAAGTCACAATTCCTTCCTCGATTTGGTGCAACTGGTCTACCGCAAAAGCACCTAAACGATCAACATGACCGTTCGGCCAATCAATGCGCAAGCTATCTACCTGATCCACATCGCCCAAACCAAAGTGTACAATGGAAGTGCTCTGGGAAGCATGGCTACAGCCACCACTGTAGATTTCCTTTAGGTAGGTTTCACCACCAGCATGCAGCCAAACCTTCGCACCAAAAGCATCGCGATTGGACTCTTTACCAGTTAATTTAAATTGCACAAAGTGATTGTCATTATCGAGTTGGTTGATGTAAAACTTTGAATGTCCACCTTGCTCTGTCAATACAACCGTTATGATGTCCAGGTCGCCGTCCATGTCATAATCAGAGTAAGCCATACCACGGCCATAGTCGGTATCTCCAACACCTGCTTCCATGGTTTCATCATTGAAAGTATTATCGCCATTGTTCATGTACATTTTATCGGGGTCCAAACGAGCTGTTGGGAAAGCAGCCAAAGTTGGCATCCGACCGTTGGTTACATACAAATCCAATAAGCGATTGTTGTCAATATCTATGAAAGCCGTTCCCCAACCAGTCGTGCGTTCATCCGGACTTGCAAAAGTATTTTCTACACCGGCCTCCGCAGTGATATCCTGAAACGTCCCATTGGTATTTTCAATCAGAATGTTCCGCCCGATATTGGTGATGTAGTAATCAATGTCCAAGTCGTGGTCGAAATCTCCGGCAGCAATGCCCATTCCGAAAGCAGGTACATTGGCTCCGGTTGCTTCACTGACATCTACAAATCCGTCGATTGGATATTGGTTTTCGTAAAGCTCATTTGGAATCAGATAATCACCAAAGTCATTGGCTAAATACAAGTCCAAATCACCATCCATATCGTAGTCTGTTGGGATGGCCGCAATGGTACAGCCTTTAGAATCTAAGCCCAAGTCAGCGGCCGATTCCGTAAAGGTGTTGTCTCCATTGTTTTTGTATAGAAAGTTGCGATAGCAAGTATGAGCAAAGCCATCGATCACCCCGGTACTATCGTAAGTAAACGCCTTTTCTTCAATGTGATTCAACACATAGATGTCCAGGAAGCCATCCTTATTGTAATCAAAAAAGAGCGCACCCAAGCCAAAGGATTCGTGGGTGATGCCTGCTTCTTCTCCAATCTCTTTGAAGGTTCCACCTTCGTTTTCAAACAGCAAATTACGTGCGATGGGCTCATCTCCACCGCCGGGATAGTATTCCCAAGTTGTGACAAATAGATCGCGATCGCCATCGTTGTCGATATCTCCTGTAGTTACGGCTACTGTATTATAAGTTCGGGTAATAGACAGTCCGAGGTCGTCCAATACTTTGGTGAAAGTACCGTCGCCATTGTTTTCGTAGATAAAATCTTTTTGGATGGTACCAGTAGTGATGTACAGGTCTTCGTCGCCATCATTATCGTAATCGAAAAAAGCTGCTCCACCGCCCGTAAGTCCCCGGGCCAAATAAGCGTGATCGATTCCAATCTCTTTGCTTTGCTCTACAAAATATTGTGCAAAAAGCTGGCTGGTACCCAAAGCAAAAAACAGAAAAATTATGGTAATCCTTTTCATATCGAATTTTGATTTAGAGCTTTGTAATAGGGTTTTTGCAGTTAATGTCTGTCTTCAAAGTCTCTTAAATCTGCAAAGGCATCCTTCATCCGATCTGTTACCGAACAAAGGATGCCATTGCAATTTTCAAAACAAACTCAGTTTATTGAGTAATGACCATTACTTTCGTATCTATGATCTCCTCTCCGATGTATAAGGAGTAGACATAGGTTCCGGTCTGGAGCTTCTGCGCTTCCAAATCGATGTTGCCAAAACCACCGTGCTCAATGGCTATGCTTTCCTTCAACTCACCTTTGACATCACGGATTTCCAAGCGGGCCTCTTTGGCGCCATCGGGAATGAAGTAGTTGACAACAGTCGCTTGCTTAAATGGATTTGGTGCATTCTGCAGCAAGTAAGCATCTTTGGTAGACAGACCAACCGTTGCAGAAGAGCAGCAGTTGCTCAAGCTCTTTTTGATGGTCCGATTTTCCAAACGCAATTGCTCGTTGAAGGCAGCTAACTTTTTGAGTTCTTCCTCCAATTGAGCCAGACGCTCAGCTGTTTCGACCGAACTTACTTCGTCTACCAAGGCATCAAAATCAGAAGGAAAAACAATGTCTTCGACGACAGTACTTGCGCCACTTCTAGCACCGTAAGAACCAGGAACATCGGCATCATCTACACCAAAGACTGCCTTTGTTTTAGCATCGGATTTTACTTCCTTTTGAACGGGAGAACGCTTGAAGCCAGGAGCACGACCTTCTTGGTCGATGGACTGGCCGAAGGCGGGTTGAAAGAAAAGAACCGCCAGAAATATGATGGAAAATAATTTAATATTTTTCATGACAATTTTTTTATTCAAGCTGCTGTAAATAAATCGCAACTTGTTTTTTAATCAATTTTTTAAATACAATTTAAAGATGGATTAAGTAGTTCGTAGCTATTAAGTTAACAAGTTGTAGAGAAACTTTTTCACAGACGAATTTTGAATAAAGTATCTGCAAAAGCTTTCATACAAATTATTCGTTCACTTAATGCTGCATTGTTACTTATTCCTTTTCGCCAGTAGCAGTGTTTTCACTAGCTGCCTCTGCAGAAGCTGTATTTTCCTGCTTCTCCATCCACTCTGTCAGTTGAGCAACACTTTGCTTGAGTTCTGCAACTTCAGACAATTGTGCTTTCAGATTTTCGATCTCTTCTTTTTGAGCATCGATGATTTCCTGCTGCTCCTGAACAGCGTTAACCAAAAGGTAGGTCACAGCACCTGGATCGAAAGCCAGATAATTTTCTCCTTCTCTGTTTTGATTCAATGCCTTAATGGTATAAGGAGCCACTTCCTGCATTTCCTGAGCAACAACACCAATAAATTCCTTATCGGTTGGGTAACCCAATTTTCCATTGTAGTGGAATTTAACTGGACGGATTTGCATCACTTTGTTCAAACCATCGGTGAAGTCAACGATATTGGTCTTCAGTCTTCTATCAGAAGGAGCAGTCCAAGAACCACCATTGGGTTTCACAGCATCATCCGCGCTCAATTCCAACAAGTGTCCAGGGTCTGATTTACCAATTCCAACGCGAGTGTTGGTCGCATCGATACGCAAAACTGTTGAAAAGCCAGGTGTAACGAAAGAAGCGCCCGTTGTCAAGAAAGCACTCATATCACCTGTAAAGAGAGAAGAACCTGTAAACTGGCTACTACCAAGAACGTCCAAAGCCAAAGTAGCAGAAGGAGCCACATTGATTCCTACGTTACCGGACTTAACATAAACATCACCGGCTTCTACCTGCAAGGCATTGTCTCCTGGATTTTCTGTTCCCAATCCAATATCACCTTGTGCATCGATGTAAATACTGTTGGAAGGTGCACCTGGTCTTAGACGGAAAGGCAAAGAAGAGCTGTTGTTGACGTCGCGGATGAAGAAATTGGTTTCATTACCGGCGATGTCCCAGATTTGAGAACCGAAACCAGCAGAACCATCTTGATCCAAACGCAAGGTTGGAGAGTCACCATCTCTGATGTGCGCCTCCACGACAGGTGTATTGATTCCAATACCAACATTACCTTCATTATCTACATAAAGAGCATTGGTGGGTGCACCTGCGTCGATGCGGAAAGGCGTACGGTTTGCCGTCGCATCTTCAATGGCAAAATACTCAGAACCTCCGTTGGTTGTATCGTTGATCCTAATCCGCCAGTCGTTCTGTGGGAAGCTGGCAGAAGCACTGGTATCGTCAAAGTGTATGCGTAGGTTGTTCTCCTTGTAACGACCAGTATCAGAACCGAAAGATTCTGAAGTAGCACAATCAAAACCAACGCAACTACTACCCTGAACGATCAGATCGGTCGCAAATACTTGCGCATCGATACCATCCAAAGAGTCGTCTGTAGCACGGTTTGGAATGCTGTAATCAAACTCATTAATGGAAGCATACAAGCTCGGGTGGTTAACTTCCCACTTGCTGGAAGTTGTTGGCATGGCAATACCTGTTTCGCGTTGATTCGGCGAGATGAATTTACCTTTGGCCACACCAAAACTTATCGTTCCGATGTTGACTCTTTCTGGTAAATTGTGCTCCGCACGGAATGCAGCGATACCTTCTTTATCATTCTTTTGACGCATGAACTTCAGCGCTTCCCGCTGTGCTTCCGTCATCTGATAAATAGGCGTGACGCGCATTTTGTACGTGCCATCTCTAAAAGGTTTACCGTCTGGCTGATAAACCGATAGGGTAATTTCTTTGGCATTGTCGACTTGCTTTTTCAGGTAAAAATTGTTCGGACCTGCGAATTCGAGTACGTAAGAACTAGCAATTTTCGAATCGAGTTGAATCGCTTTTTGCTCTGGGGTAGTTTGAATGTCCTTAATAACGGACTGACCGATCGTCTGGTTTGCCATCAGCAAACAAAAAAAGGCGACCAGTGCGAATGTGACCTTGTTTTTCATTTGATAAAAAAATTTTGGTAATGATTAACAATAACAGAAACCAACACGCTACCGACAACTACCATTACAAAATGGTACAGCAGCCTCGTGCCATAGAAAGGGTAACACAAATGATTTATGCCTTTCCTAAAAGTACATTGCCAATAAATATTGACTACCTGTACATTCAGTAATCTACTTAATTATATCCTACAAAAATTTACAATAGAGGAACCGTGACTTGTCTTAGGATAGCGACGGGACTCGCTATTTTCTTGTCTAAGACACTTTTATTACCGGTTGGTATGAATTTACTTTTTATGCGATCACCTTACTTAACGCATGTAAGATAAAGACATTCATTAGACAATTCCAAATTCATCGTACAATAAATCTACATAACTCTGTGATTACATGGATTGACAGGGGATTTCCCATAAAATATAAATCAAAAAGCGCTAAAAATGATTGAGAATTATGAATAAAAAATCCAGTCTTTTTTTAATTAATCTATCACCTCTCCCTCGACAAATAAAACCTCTGCCCGTCGCTGACCACTCACAAAGACCTTGATTTTTTTTCGAAAAAAACCAGTCTTGTGCCATTTGTATCGAATGTTGACCGTAGCCGTAGAATCGGGTGCAATCGGCGCTTCCGACCAATCGGGCGCTGTACATCCACAGGTGAAGCGGACATTTTCAATCACAATGGGTTCATCACTTATATTGCGAAAAACAAAACCATAGGTAGCCGCTTCATTGCGTTGCAAAGCGCCAAAGTCGTGCTCTTTCGGCGTTTCCCAATCTACAACTTCCGAGGGAGCATCAATGAGTAACAAGCTCAAAAAGAAAAGTAAAATGTAAGTCTTCATGTTGTTAAGTGATTTATTTATTGCTATGGTATTTGATCGAGTAGCCAGCTTTTCTCTGCAACGGCTTTTGTTTGCTCTATCTCTTGCTGCAAACGACTCGAAGCGACCTTATCATAACGATCCAACTGCAATAATTTATTGGTGAAGCGGATCAAATTCAAGTAATTCGATTTGTAATACCCCAATTCCTTATGGCGGTAAATAAAAGCCCGGAAGGAAATCAGCAAGGATTCCAATGGATCGTTTTCCCCCAATTCGTAATACATCTTGAGCAGCATCCGGCGCGCATACAAATCGTGCATCACATCTTTAAACTCAATCGAGCGCAACAACTCCATGGCCTTTGAATAGTCTGGTTTGCGATAATACAAAATGGCCAAGTTGTAGTTGAAAGAACTCTCCCGATCTTTTTCACTCAGAAAGTCTTTGTAGGCATACAAAAACTGTTCTACCCATTCAAACTCCTTTTGTACCAAGCCAGCTATCACGATATTATTGTAGGTGAATTTGGATAAGACCCCATCCCGGATAAAGACTTTTAACGCCAACCCTTCCTTGTAGAGGTCCAGAACTTGCTCCATCAGCTGCTTTTGTCCTTGGTTGTACTGCTTGATGCCGTGATTGATGGCCAACATATAAATATCTCTCAATTCTTCCAATCGAAAATGGTGGTGTTGGTCCCGAATCAATTCCCGCAATTTGTCAAAGTAAAGTCCTGGCTCGTCCGACTGCAAGGCTCGGTAGCCATAGTAATAAAGCGCAACCGCTGGCTTTTGCAAATACTTACCCTTTTCTGCCAAGCGAAGGAACTCTTCGACTAGGCCCACTTGCCCCTCATTGGTAGAAAGACTCTGCAGCAAAAAGATGGATGTCCCAAGTTTGAACTGATTGGCCAAAAAGTAGGTATTGAGCTCCTCGAGTGCCGTGAGCAAGGTATCCGGTGTTTCTCGCCGCTGACTAATGAGGTAGTCACTTTTTTCATACTGCAGCTGAAACTGATCGTAGTGGTAGTCGATGTTCCGAAAATCCGTCTGACCAATCGATTTTTCCAAGCTCTTCATTTCACTTTCAAACTGTCGATAAAGCCCTCGCTTTTTAAAAGCCTTCCCGGTGAGTAGCTGCATTTGGTGGCTGTCCTGCCTAAAGGCTTCATAGGCCAAAAAATTTTTCAAATGCTGATATAAAAACGACATGGCGTAAGACAGGCGCTTTTCCTCATAGCTGCTGGTGCCGAAAACTGCTCGATAGACCCGCTTTTTTTCAAGGGCAGATTCCTTTATTTCCGGCATTTGCGCCTCCAGGTAGGTAAACAGTCGGCAAACATCCTCGCGTTGATTAAAATAGGCCGAATGCAAGTATTTGTCGAACAGCTTGCGCTCCGACTTGCTCAAGGCACGAAATACTTCAATCAGTCGACTTTTGTACATACACTTGGAAATATTTATCACAAGATATTGTAAATCTGCTACTTATAACTTTATTCAATCCATTTTTATTTGAAAAACTTATCAAATTGTTTTTTTATTCTTGCCGATTCCTGTGCATTTTTGTTATCGAAATGTCCAATTGCCCGAAGGCAAGAGCTGAAAAGCCGTAACCATACAAAGACTTGAACAGAAACGAGAAATACGACAAAGGCTGTTATTCTTCCTTTTCCAGCGCATTCAAAATCCTCCTTTGGGGCTTGGTTGTGTGTTTTCCTTATGTGATCAATGCACAAGGTTGGTTCCAAACCTTCCCGATCGTGGAGGGACAGGCCATGACCGCTACGGTAGATGGAGGCTTTGTTGTGGCCGGCCGATCTGGTGGTCCCAACAGTAGCGCCATCGACGATGCCCACCTGACCAAGCTCGACGCCGACGGTCTGCTCGTTTGGTCCAACACATTTGGTGGCACCATCAATCGGGACGATGCCATCACAATAGCACCTACGGCAGATGGAGGCTACGTCGCAGCGGGCAGCAGCAACAGCTTTGGTCCATCAGCCGACCTGTTTGTTTTCAAAGCCGATAAAAACGGACGGGCGCTGTGGAGCAGAACCTTTGGTGGCCCCGATGGCGACCGTGCCGTCCACATTACGCCCTCCAACGATGGCGGCTTTCTCCTCACTGGCTGTTTTGATTGCTTCAACCAATCGGCTCCTTCTCAGTTGTACGCCGTTCGCATCGATGCCAATGGCAACAGCCTTTGGGCCAGGACATATAACGTTGCCGTAGAGGGCTATGCGGCCATTGCAACCGACGACGGAGGCTTTGCCATCGCTTCGGTCTCTGACAATACAGTGCCAGACAATCTGGCTCAACTCATCTTGGTACGCATCGACAGCGATGGCAATACCCTTTGGAATGCGGCTTTTGGGAGCGATACGCTCTACAATGCACAAAGCATCCTCAAAACACCAAGGGGTTTTGCGCTTGCAGGGAATTGTCGCCTGCCAGGGCGTTTCGATACCGATATTTACTTGATCCAGACGGATGAAAATGGCCAGTTGCTGCAGCGCAATTTTTATGGCGGCTCGGAAGGGGATCAAATCTATGACTTGCTACAATTGTCAGATGGAGGCTTTGCTATGACTGGGCTGACGGCTAGTTCTGGCGATACCTTGGGCGATGTGTATTTGGTGCGAACGCAGGCCGATGGCAACCAGGCTTGGGAGTTGTTTTATGGCAATGCGCAATGGCAGGAAACAGGCCGCGCTACCATTGAAACGGCAGATGGTGGCTTGGTCGTGACTGGCACTCGGAGGATAAAGACCGGCCCTTTGACTTCTTCCGAAAGTGAGGTGATTCTTTTGAAAACAGAGGCGAATGGACGAATTGGCAATCGCCTGATTCGGAGCTATCTCAGAGAGGATCAAAACAGCGATTGTACGGCCCAAGACAACGAAGCGCCTCTCGCCGGTTGGAAAGTGGCATTGCACAATGGAGCCGAATCGCAATATACGACGACCGACGATAGTGGGTATTATGAGCTGTTGGTGGTGGAAGATGATTACGACCTCCGCTTTGTAGCACCTAGCAGCTACTGGGGTGATTGCAGCGGCCCGATCAGCTTGACTATTGACGACAGCCAGGATACTTTCCACTTGGATGCGGCTTTTTCCAAAGCCAACCTTTGTCCAGAATTGGCCATTGATGTTTCCACCGACTGGCTGCGCCCTTGTAAGGAAAGCGAATATGTTGTACAACTTCAAAACCTCGGCACACTCCAAGCAGACAATGCCTATGCCTTGATTGCATTCGACGAATCGATGCAAGTCGTATCGGCCACCCGGCCATTTAGCATTCAAGGGCCTGCCCTTCGCTTTGAGTTGGGAGATGTTCCCGTTGGTGCCAGAGACAGCTTTAGGTGTCGAATACAATTGGACTGCAATGCCATCGTCGGCCAAACTCATTGTGTAACGGCCAGTATTTTTCCGGACTCTATCTGCAACAGTTCTCCCAGCTGGGATCAATCCAGTGTGGCTGTTCAAGCTAATTGCCTCAATGATTCTCTCTTTTTGGACATCCGCAATGTTGGAGCGGGAGACATGATGGAGGCACTCAATTTCATCATTGTTGAAGACCAAATCGTTGATCGAACCGGGAGCTTTCAATTGCCGGAAAACCAGGCCCAGCAAATCGGCCTTCAGCCTCGCGGCAAAAGCATTCACTTCAAAGCACAGCAGTCCAGCAACCATCCGGGGCGGAGCTTCCCCGCAATTTCGGTGGAGGGATGTGGCAGGGATTCAGATGGCGATTTCAGCAGAGGTTTTGTAACTTCTTTTGCAGAAGATGATGCCAACCCTTTCAAGTCTGTAGACTGCCAGGAAAGTTTGAGTGGCTCTATGCTGCCAGACAAGCGCGCCTATCCAAAAGGAAACACCGACCAGTATTTGATTTACCCCAATACCGATCTGGAATACCATTTACTCTTCCAAAACAACAGTCTCGATACCATCCGACAATTGGTGTTTCGAGATACGCTTTCGCCACAATTAGACCTATTGAGCATTCAAGCCGGAGCCAGCAGTCATCCATATCGGTTTCGCATCAATCCAGATGGCAGCATTCGATTTGTCTTGGATGCTATTGAACTGCTGCCAGCTTCGGTTGATTCGGCCCGCTCGACAGCCTTTGTCAAGTACCGCATAGGCCAACGAACCGACAATCCGCCTGGCACCCGCATCCAAAATCGGACAGCCTTGTATGTACCTTTTAAAAGTCCGAACAGACTGGAAGATCTCTTTCACCAGATTGCCATTCCTCAATTGCGGGGCGGCACCAGCAATGGGGTTTGTGAGGGTGAATTATTTATGGGCATGGTGGTTCGTCAAGACACGATTCTTTCCGACACCTTGTCGTTTGGTGGTTTGTTCGACAGTCTTTACAGCGATAGCTTGCTGGCCCTTCCGACTTACACTCAAACGACCGAAGCCAAAATTTGTCAAGGGGAACGCTATGAATTCCAGGGCATTTCCTATACCGAAAGCGGACTTTACAGCCATCCATCAATGACCATTAATGGTTGTGACAGCTCGCTTTTCTTGAGTTTGGAAGTCCTCGAAACAGATACCACAATCGTAGACACCATACTCAGCCGTGGGGACATTTTCAAAGATGTACCTTACTTTTCGGACAGTACCATTGTAGAAAGATACACCTCTAGCAAGGGTTGCGACAGTTTGGTCATTATTCAGATCAGCATTCTGACGTCCACCCAGGAATTAGACAAAAGCATTGAATGGTTCCAAGTATTTCCCAATCCCTTTCAAGGGCAAGCACAGCTAGAATTACACTTGAAAGCGGAAACCATTCTTCGAGTGGGCTTGCGCGACCTCCATGGCAGGCAGGTCCATTCGATCAGCGATTGGCAAAGCTGGCCAGCAGGACGACATCGTTGGGTGCTTTATCCAAAGGGATTGGCCGCTGGCTTATACTTCCTCGATCTTCAAACAGACCGGGGCCTCATCAGCCGAAAAATCATAATTGAAAATTGATACTTAATAGCCGTAATAATTTGATCTCAAAACATTTTTTTAACCCAGACAGGGGAATTAAGCATCCCGGACGCTCCTGACGGAGCGTCTTTTTTCTATTCCTTCGGAATGGGTCAGCCACTTAAGAATTATTTAAAGTCAGAAAAAACGGAATTACCGAAAATAATAGCAATATTTGTATTGCTGCCAATAATGCACTTCTCTTTTACTGATACAAAATCTAAAACCAAACCCACTTCTACTGGACAGACGACTGTCGTCTGACAAGTCTTCTATTTGTTATTTTTTAGATCAACTTTAAAACCGTATTACATGAAAATTCGTGTACTCATTCTGTTGATGTTCATGGGCTTGGCTTCTGTGAACGCGCAGATCAACTTCACGGCCAAAGATGGCATCGCTCCTTATGACGGCCCTTTCCGCCCCGGCTGCAACCTGGGCTATTTTCCGGGCTGGAACAACGAGCAGTTGGCCGATCTTTGTGCTGGAAACCCTTCCAAGGGTGTTATGGGTATTGGCGCAAGAGCCGTTCGCCCGGTATTGGTAGAGAGTGTTTTAGAAACCTTTGGTTTTGACCTTTTGATTCCAGATTTCGAATACTTCCGCAGCTTGGGGATGGATGAATTGACCGCTACGCTGGCCTTTCCGGCCGAGTGGCATCGCGACCAAACCCAGTATTGCCCCGGACAGTCCTCTACCCTATTTGCCAACCTCTACGAGCCCATCTGGGACGGTGGAGCAAACGGCACCCCAGTCAATGAAAATAATTTCTTTGCCAACTATGTCTACAAGGCCGTTCAAACCTACGGTGATTACGTCCGCTTCTGGGAAGTTTGGAACGAACCGGGATTCGACGAAACCGGCAACTTGGGCTGGCGCCAACCCGGCGATCCACAGGGCAACTGGTGGGACCGCGACCCACAGCCTTGCGAATACATCCTCAAGGCCCCCATCCAACATTATGTGCGGACCATCCGGATTGCCTACGAGGTGATCAAATCGCTGTCGCCAGACGATTATGTGGTCGTTGCCGGATTCGGCTACCAAAGTTTTTTGAATGCCGTTTTACGGAACACCGACAATCCCAACGGAGGCACTGTCACAGCTGAATTTCCACATAGAGGTGGCGCCTATTTCGATATCATGGGGCTGCACTCCTATCCACATTTCGATGGAACAACCACCAATATCGGTGCTGGCTTTTACGCCCGCCATTCCGATCAGGCAGCCGAAGGCATGAACTACCGCCGCGATTTTTACCAGGAAATATTCGACCGCTACGGCTATGATGGCGTGACTTATCCACGCAAAAGAACCATCGTCACAGAAATCAACGTACCCAGGGAATTTGATGGCGGCGGAGCCTACTTTGCCACCACCGTTGGACAGCGGAATTACATTATGAAAACGGTGATGAATGCCATCCTAGCGGATGTTTATCAGATTCACGTCTATGGACTGAGCGACGATCCCGGAAAGCCTTTCGGTTTTGACAAGATGGGGCTTTATCAAAATCTGAACAGTACCTCTGCCTACAATCAGGTTATGAATCCAGAAGGCATCGCTTACAAAACAACGGCCGACATGCTGTACGGCACGACCTACGATGCGGCTCGCACCCAAGCGATGAATGTTCCTCCTGGCATCAAGGGATATGCCCTGCGCAATCCAGACAACACCTACACATATATGCTCTGGGCGGCCACTACCCAAGATTTGTCTGAAGCGGCTTTTGGCACTTATAACTTTCCAGCCAGTTTTGGCTATTCTCAGGTTTACAAAAAGGAGTGGAATTTTTCTCAAACCGGCGCTTCTACCCCCATTGGTCCATCGGGCATCAACCTGGATGCAACACCCATCTTTATTACTGAGACCGATGACGCAGGTGGCGGCGGCGGCGATAATCCACCCGTGGTCAACCTGACAACGCCTTCGCCCAATGTCAGTGCGCCTTTTGTCGTAACGGCCACTTTCAATGAGGCGGTCAGTGGTGTCGAGCTTAGCGACTTCGTTATTGTCAACGGCAGCATCAGCAATCTGAATGGCAATGGAGCCGCATACACCTTTACAGTAACACCAACAGACCTTGGCGTCGTGACCGTGCGACTACCAGCCAATACAGCCAATGATGCCGGTGGCAATGGCAATTTTGCCTCCAACACTTTGACGGTCAACTTCGGCAGCGGCGGCGGTGGAGGCGGCCACAGTGCTACCCATGATTTGTCTCTTAGCATGCGCGTGGCCAGTCCGACAGCTGGAAAATTTGAAAATATTGATTTTACCATTACCCTGCACAACGACGGTCCGGATGAAGCCCGCAATGTGGTTGTCGAGGCATTGTTCCCAGATGAACTGGCCTACGTCGATGCCAGACCAAGCACCGCCGGAGCTGGATTTTTTGATTTATTTTCTCGCAGGTGGACCGTAGAGCGTTTGCCTGCCGGGCAGAGCATAGAGCTGATTGTAACGCTCTTTGTGTTGGAGACTACTCCTGTCGACTATTACGCTCAAGTTGTTGCAGCTGATGGCAACGATCCCGACTCTACTCCTGGAAATGGCATCAGCCCCAATCCGTCAGAGGATGACGAAGCAGCCGCCCAGTTGAACAGCAATGGTGGTGGCGGCGGTGGAAACCCTGCACCAACCATCACTTTAAGCACCAACTCCAACAATGTCGCAGGGCCGTTTTTTGTATTGGTACAATTCAGCGAGACGGTCAATGGATTTGAGTTGGCAGACATAGATGTTACCAATGGGACAGCCAGCAACTTAACAGGAAGCGGAGCTTTGTACAGCTTTGAAATCAGTCCAACCACAGATGGGCAGATCACCATAGCAGTAGCTGCCAATAAAGCAACAGATGTCGATGGGGCCGGAAACCTAGCATCCAATGTCCTGAACGTTAACTACAACACCGGTGGCGGCGGCGGTGACTTTACCGACCTGGAACTCCGCATCGAATCCGATAAAGAAACCTTTGATAAGTTCGACTTTGTCACTTATACCATTACGGTCGAAAATACAGGGGGTATTGATGCTACCAATGTCATCATAGAATTGGAAAAACCAGACGGTACGGCCTTTTCTGAGCAAGATGCTTCGCAGGGTACTTACAGTGATTGGTCAGGTGAATGGGATGCAGGGACCATCGCCGGAGGTGGGAGCATTACGCTGGATGTCATTTTCTTCATGCTCGATGATTCGGAAAATATTACCGCCTTTGCTCAGGTAAAAGAAATGGATCAGAACGATCGGGACTCTGCCCCAGACAACAATGATACCACCAATCCAGTAGAAGACGATGAAGATTCTGTGCTTGTAAGACCAACATCCGGCGGTGGCGGAGGTGGAGGTGGCGGCGGAAATGGTGCCGTCGACCTTTCATTGGACCTGACCAGCAGTACGGCTTCTTTTGGACAGTACGAAAACATCCGCTATACTTTGACCATTCAAAACGATGGTTCAGAGACGGCGAGCGGTATTATGGTCGACTTTCAGAAGCCCGACCAAACAGCCTTTGTCGAACAGACCGTTTCAGCGGGAACTTACAGCGATTGGGATGGCTTGTGGAATGTAGGATCGCTAGCCTCTGGTCAGTCAGCTACCTTGGACCTGACGTTGTTTACTTTGCAAGGCGATGCACCCATTGTAGCTTTTGCGCAAGTAACTGCACAAGACCAGGCGGACAACGATTCCAGCCCAGACAACAACAATGGCAGCGTCCCTACAGAGGACGACGAGGCGGCTGTTACCATTAGCCCCGTTGGCAATGCCAACCAACGTTTTGCAACGGATGCAAAAGATTTCGAAGCCAATCAACACCTCTCCTTCCAGATTCAAAAGGTTTTCCCGAATCCGGTTGTGAATCGCTTGAATGTATTTGCATCGACTTTGGAAACCAGCATTGAATTGGAAGCAGCTGTTTATAATACTTTGGGTAAGCTCGTCAAATCTGTTCCCATCCAGATGAATATGGGTTTCAATACTTTGACCATTGGCGTATCCGAGTTGCCAAGTGGCACTTACTTTATTCGATTCAATACGCCTTACAGACACGAACCCGTGCGCTTCATCAAACAGTAATATTTGAAATAGGATAAATATTTAAAACAGGTACGGCAATCTCTGGTATGGACCGGAGGTTGCCGCTTTAAGAATCAAGACGAAAAGTGGGGCTGGTCAATCCGATGGTTTTGTGATAAATGTCCTCCATTTTGATGAAAGCCCCAATAGTATTCAGGTAAATAGATTTTTCCAAACCTATGGTCGTAATCATTTGCCAAACACCTTTTTCAGAACGATACAGAGTATCTACAATTGGCTTGTACTGACTAATCAAAACGTACTCCTGAAAAGAAGCCAGCGAGCAATACTTGTGGAACTTATCCCCCCTATCATAGCTTTCCGTCGACTTAGAAAGCACCTCAACAACCAACAAAGGGTTGACAACAGAGTGCGGATCCGATTCAAAAGTTTCAATGGTTCCACAAACAACCATTCCATCAGGATAAACAAACGAGTTGGCCTGTTCAATGAAGATACGGACGTCTCCATTGATGGCAGTGCAATCCATTTGACGGCCACTAAGACTGTTGTGGATCGCAGTATTGATGTTGCTTCCAATAATTCCATGGTTGAGCGTACCACCAGTCATGGCAACGACCACTCCATTATCGTATTCGTTCCGATTACTGGAAGCCTCGTCGATGGCGAGATATTCTTGTACGGACGTCCAATCTAAGCTCTTTTCACCCATCCAATCCTTTTTTGATATTCAAAAACTTGTTCAAGCCATAAGCTACAGATAATGAGGCCATTAAATCGGCTATTTGACGCGAATTCTTCAAATTATTTAAGGTTTAATCTCCTATGTAAGACCATTTTAAATTAATTTCTGGCATTCATCGCTACATTGCTTGGAATATAAGTATTTTCTGTGCAAAATGCTGTTCTTGTAAGAACATGCTCAACGAGCGACGATTGAAAACAACCACAAAATATCACTACTTTCTGATCATAGGTCTGTTGCTGAGTGTCCTGAATACCGCCGCACAGCAGACCGATTACCGTTTTACGCATCTGACGAAGGAAGACGGCCTGGCAGATAATTGGGTACACAATGCCTTGATGGACAGCCGAGGCTTCATGTGGTTTGCAACCAACGACGCGCTTTCGCGCTTCGACGGCCAGACATTCAAAACCTTTCGGAACGACCCGCAGGATTCGACCTCCATCATCGGATACAACATCATGGACTTGGCAGAAGCCGAAGATGGCAGCCTTTGGATTGCCACCATCGGGGGTGGCCTCAACCACTTCGATCCCCAAACGGAAAGCTTCCAATCCTATCGCTACCCCATCGTCAACAATTTCATCGAACGAAATTCTGCCGTTTGCCTTTTATTGGATCGCGACTCCATCCTCTGGCTCGGCACCTACGACAGCGGCTTGCATCGATTTGATCAACGGAACAAGACATTTGAACGGATCGATTTGACAGATCAGATTCGGGACCATGCAGAAGCTTTCCGAAAAAATTCCATTCACAAAATCATTCAGGACATCCACGAGCCCGACCGACTGTGGCTGGCTGCCAACAACGGCTTGTACCGCTTTCACAAAAAAGAGCGCTCGCTTCGCTACTTTCCCTTTTTCATTGATGGCCAAAAAGACACCTTGACCGCCGCGCTGTCTTTGTACATGACACCTCAGCGTCCCAACGAAATCTGGGTAGGTACCTGGGGCCTGGGTTTGGCCCGCTTTGACATTCAAAAAGAAAAATGGCAGTTTTTCATCCCTTCACCTGAAGACAAAAGATTGCAAAATTACTTTTCAAACATCGTCGACGACATTGCTTATAAAGGGCCTGATGAGCTGTGGATTTGCTCGCAAGCCCAGGGGCTTATGGTCTTTGATCTTTCGCAATATGCTTTTCGATACATCCGGCACGACCCATCGGACCCCTACTCTATTTTGACCAATAAATTCAATGGTGTCTATGCCGACCCACAAAAACGACTTTGGTTTTTCAACTACCTGGAAGGGCTTTCCATTTTGGACCCTGCCAATCAAAATTATCAATTTTTTGAAGTACCTACCGAGCAGCTTTGTGAAGATGTGACAGATGCAGAGGTGGTAGACTTTGCCGTCGACACAACACGACAATACATTTATTTGACGACGAGTGGATGTGAAGGCTTTTTTGTAAAAAATCAGAATGGGGAGGATGTTTTTTCATCGCCCTTGAACCCTAGGCTTCCGGCCAGCATCGATCGCTTTCATTTACATCTCGACTCAGATGGACTGGTGTGGATTGCTGGTGGCAGCCTTCATTCGAACTTGCCCAGTTTGATGAACTTCCACCCCGACAAAAAGGAATTGAAAGTATTCGACCATCCCGATTTATCCACCGTTCCACTGCACCGCATGAAACTTACATGCATCACAGAGGATGAAAACCAAAACCTCTGGCTGGGAAGCATGTTTTCAGGCTTGATAAAAATAGATCGTAAAAGTGGGCGCTTACACCAATACATCCAAAGTGCGGAACAACCCAATGCCATTCATCCACAGTTGCACATCAGCAGCATTCGCGTTGGGCAGGACCAGCGCATTTGGCTATCGACCTTAGAGGATGGCATCTATGTCTTTGACCCAAAGACAGAAGAATTTAGGCACTATCCAGCTGGCGAAAATGGTTTGATCGATAAGCGAATTATGAGCTTGGAGGTTGCTGCCGATGGACTGATTTGGATTGGCAACAGCGATCACGGCATTCAAGTGGTCGACCCGACGATGGATACCAACAAGCCCATTCAAACCTACCGGCTTGCGGAGGGCTTACCCAACGAAAAAATCAACAAAATTATTCGGGACAAAAACGGTCAGCTATGGATCGGAAGCTTACAGGGCCTGAGTCGATTCGATGCCAAACATCAACGTTTTGACCACTTCGCTAAGAAGGAAGGCATCAAAGACCCCATATTTTCTGGCAAGGGTTTGAGCGCTTGTCAAGATGGCTTTATTTACATCGGACAGAAGAATGGGTATTACCGCTTTTCACCAGATAGTTTATCCAAAAACCAGGAACCACCAGCCTTGGCTTTTACCTACTTCAACATTTTTGAAAAGCCAACCAAATTTGAACAAAACCTCAACTTTCTGTCGACCATCGAATTGGACTACCAGCAGAATTTTTTCACCATCGGTTTTGCAGCACTGAATTTTACCCAGGCAGAAAAAAACAGCTATGCCTACAAGTTGGAAGGCTACGATGCCGATTGGATTTATCCAAT
>JBCCSZ010000087.1:0-25135 GCA_039199225.1 Bacteroidota bacterium | reverse complement strand
TTAGATTATTAATAATATATATTTTATAGGTTCGAAATACCATAATATATCAAGGAAGAAGGGGAAGCCACCTTTAAATGAAAAATACTTCTCTAACTCAAGGCTAAAAAGCCATTAAGCACACTAGAAAATCATTATTGGTTAGAATTCAGGTAATTATTAACAGGTCGAAATCCAAATAAAATGAAACAAATTAAAACCTATATTGACAATATTGATAGTAATTTACTGAAATCTATCAGTGGCCGCCCAGGAGAACTTATTGAACTCATTCGCTCCAATAAATTTATTAGTGAAAAAGCGCTGGAAGCACAACTTTTCAGTGGTAAGAACGCCCATCAGAATTTTCTGAATTTAAAGACCAGAACTAAGCGAATTTTGAATGCTTTTCTAATCATTAGCTCTCCTAAAAAAAATAATAAAACTTTAAATTATTTTCAAGAATGTAGATCTGCTTACCATTCAGGTATGTACTTCATGGAAAGAGGTAATAGGGAAGAAAGCAAAAAACTTCTGATCAAGGCGCTAAAACTAGCCAAGAAGAATCATTTCACTACTTTATCCTATAACATAGCTATTGAACTCAGAACACATGCTTCCATCAATCGAGAGAAAAGTGCCTACAGAAAATACAAACTCCTCGCAAAGACTCTTCAGGCAGACATGCTAGCTGAAAATGAGGCACAAGAGCGGTACTATGAAATGGCCTTCATCCAAAACAAAAGCCATAAAGTACGAACCAATACCCTTAAACAATTTGTAGCGACCCTGCAACAGTACGATTGTACCACACCAGATTTTGTCAAATACTATTACTCCATCCGCACAATTCTGAATTGGGACATCTGCGATCACCTAACCATCAAACGAGACTGCTCGATGGCCTTGAAAATCTTGAAAAATAAAAAAGGCGTCTACAATTCAACCTTACAATTCTTTGCCAGAAACCAAGCCCTCGCCCACACCGCCCTACGCGAATACGTCCAAGCCCAGGCCCTACTCGTCGATGCGGAAAAATACGCTCCTCCCCGATCTCGCAACCTGGGCATCCTGCGCCATTACCAAGCCATTGTGGCACTGCACAGCTCCGACTACCAGCAAGCCTATCAATTGTATCGACAACACCGAAAGTCTCCCTTCAAGGAACTTCGGGAACAATGGGATATTATGAGTGCCTATCTGTATTTCCTGAAGAAAACTGGCCATATCAATACGGGTAAAGATCGCTTTTCCATTGGTAAATATCTCAATGAAACAGCTGCAGTGGCGCGCAGCTCTCAGGGCGATAAAACCAACATCCTCATCGGCGAACTGCTTGTTTATCTGGTTGATAAGCGAAGCCAATTCATCGAGCGCATGGAGGCCACTCATCAATTCAGCTACAAAGCCCTCAAAAACTCAGCGGTGAGACGCAGTCGATGGCTCCTTCGAATCTTGTGCAGCCTGCCGCGCTTTCATTTTAAAATCGACCGAGCCTTGCAACACCACAGCAACTTACTGGCGCAACTCAAAGAACAGCCAATTCAGATCGGTGGCGGCCAAACAACAGAGTTCATTCCGTTTGAACAGCTGCTTTCCATCCTCGCTCAAGATTTGCAGCATCAAGTAGCCTGAACCCTAGCGATTCGCCAAAGCATCCGATCGTTGCATCTTGCGCAATGCCCTACCAAACCTCCTCCCTGCCTGATCCACCGCCCTCGTCATCACCCATTCATTCGACGGATAATTTTCTGGACCACCCAGCGACGCACAGCACGATAAGCTCTCTGCCCGACGGTCGCCCCAAGCTTCTGTAAACGAATTCGTCCAACAGTTCCGCCCATCCAATCGCTGCTTCCGCAGCTCATAGCCACTGCGAGCATCAACCAAACGCAACTGGAAGCCTACATGTGCATTCTTCGACTGCTCATAGGTCACAACCGTGAAGCTAACCGTTTCCAATATCTCGTATTTTACCTCCACATAGGCAGAGTCCTCCTCGCTCCACTCCTCCCTGATCTCATAATCTACAACGATTTCCTTTTGATTGGTGCAGCTCTCTGAGGTCTCCTGATTTGGCCCTACAACAGCCTGATCGACTACAATCTCGAAAAACATATCGGCCTCTCCTTCTCGTAGTTGATTTAAGTGCCAAAGTTGCCAACCTTCCCGAACGGGAAACAATTGGTCCTGAAACAGGCGGGCATATATCCAGTCGGCATCCCAAGCATCCAGCATCCCGGGCATGGCAACTATTTGTATATTGGTTGTTCCCAATTCGTACATTTCCGGCTCCAACTGACCAGCATCTCGGAAGCCTGGTCGGTATTCCTGACAACGGCGCAACAGATCGTAGGCTTCTCGGGCTGCAAAGCGATCACCGCTGCGGGCAGCAGGTATCTGCTCTTGCGCACGAGCGTAAAACAGCAAAGCCGACTTGTCGCGCGCCTCTTCCAAAACCGGTTCAATGGGATACAACTTGATCCCTGGCGAAAACCCTTCTTCCTCCAACCGATTCAGCACCGGCCGGATTTTCGCCTGTCGCTCGGCCAAGGTACTCGCTGTCCGAAAAATACCAGGCCAGATGGTCGCCTGACCACTTTGACGCAGGTCGGCGATTTTCCGGAGGTCTCGCTGGTTCAACTCGGCAAAGCCCCATTCCAGCGCCGCCAAGTGTTCGCTTTTAATTTTCCCTTTCTTCAGACGTTTGGCGCTGATGTCAAAGGCTTTTTCGTAATTCCCTTTTTCAAGTAGTTTCATCGGACTGGCACATCCGACTAGTAAACAGGCTAGTACAATGCAGATTTGATATTTCATAGCTGGTTGGCGTTTTGATCTCTTTCAAAATACAACCATTTAAAATCAAACGTATCATGCAAGCGCGTTAAAGACTGTTAAGGCTTGTTAAGGATATTGAAAGATCACAGACGCAGAAAGGCCGGAAAGCCAGAATCTAGCTTTTGTTGCCTTTGTTTAGGGCTTGAAGTACCTTTCTCCATCGCAAGGTTGTTCCAAAATGCCCTACATTCACAGAACTAATCTTCCGCATATAAACAACCTCTCCCTTGTAATTTAGGAGAAAAGTCACTGTGTAGGCGCCATTATCATAGTAATGGTAATACAAATTATTTTCATCCTCCTCATTCAAACTTGCCAGTAGTTCCTCCTCATTGACAACCTCCACTGGACAGTCCAGATATTCTGCGTAATTTTTTCCATCCAAAAACTTCAATGTCTTTTTATATCCCACGGTACCTCCCAGCCCGGCTTTACGCAACGCTACATCTCCCTTGAAAAAGATGATTTTCTTACCCTCTAAATTAATTTTGTCTGGATAGTTTTTACGAGCATCTTTTCCATATGATATTTTTTTCAATTTGCGATCCTTGATCAACCGCATCGTATTCTGAAACAACTGAACAATCAAATACATTTTTGGCGTATGAATAATGGTCGTACCTGCCAGAGTGGAATAGGCAGTATACTGCTTTTTGTAAGTGGGCATTTCCCGAACGTAGTTGGTCCCGTATTTTATACCCAGGAATAGACCTGGAAGCTTGTTCAGTGAATCCAATTCCGCAGGCGATAGCTGCACTTTTTTTGCTGAGGTCGTACGAGTAGGTCTCTTAGAACGTACAGCCACTTCCTCTTCTTCCTTTGGTATTCCATCAGAATAAAAAGTAGGACCTGTCTTTTTATCAAATCTTTCATGGGTGCCGCTGTAGTCCAAAACTAGGAAAAAAGAAAGGCGACTATCACTCGATAAAGTCATATACTTCTCATAATCGATAAACTCATAATCGTTAAAAGTCCAATACCTCTCGAAAGCATCTCGTACATAAAAATTGTAAAGAGTATCGCTCTTCGTCAATACAACATAGGTTTTGGTTTTTTCCAACTCCGCCAGCTTTTCAAATGGCACGCTACCATATTGCGCACTCAGAGGGCAGACCAATAAAATCAGGATCAAAAAAGTTAATAATTGCTTCATTATATTTTTTGTTAGTTTTTTACAGAAATGACCGAAAAATATTTTATTATTCTATTGGACGGCAAGTACTATACCCAATAGACCTTCTTCTAAACACCTCCTCAAAAATCAGGCGAAAATCACAACTCAATTGCTCACTAAAGAAAACGCTCTATGCGCTCCTGCAATCGCTTCGTCTTCGGCATGTGTACCATATAGGAAATCAACTGCCCTCCTACAATAGCAATAACCCATTGCAAAGGAAAAGGCACCGGGATAATAAAAAGAAAAATCCCCAATAAAATCGCAGAAGCTAATATCTGAAGAGAATTCCCAATGGTTGGAAACTTAGGCTTAAGACGCACCAAACCATCTTCATAATAAATCGCCAACTTCACCGCATCGCCATCCTCCACAATAATGCTTCCATTCTTATGCTCATAAAAAGAATCAATCCCGATCCCTCTCAAAGCCCTCTTAATGTCGTCCCTACTATTGATCGACTTAAAAGAAAAATCATCATCAAGCAATTCGTTTTTCATAACTATTTTTTGTTTTTCTAAATAAAATTCTTCCCCAAAAAAGCAAGCACCCACAAACAAATCCACCAGTCCAAGTCCCCTCTTCCCCCACTCACAAAACCACCAAATCGCTAAATCACCAAACCACCAAATCACCGCTCACCGCTCCCCTCTCACCCCCCTCAAAACCTCCCTCATCAACCGCCGCCGTGCCTCCACCGCTGCCCACGCAATATGCGGCGTCAACACCAAACGATCCTTCCGCTGCACTTTCAGATACGGATGATCCAAATCAAAAGGCTCGTCTTCAAACACATCGATACAAGCTCCACCAAGCTGCTCCTCGTCGATGGCTTCCGCCAGGTCTTTTTCCACCACAATTCCACCTCTGCCCATATTGATCAAGATAGCATCCGATCGCATCAAAGTCAATTGTTTTCGACCAATCAGAGCCATTGTACGCTCGTTCAATCCGGCATGGATGGAAACCACATCGGAAGTCTGTAACAACTCCTCCAAAGATAATTGCTCATAGTCAGGCTGAACATTCTTCCCAGAGGTCGAGTAATAAACCACCTCCATTCCAAAGCCTGCCTTCGCAATGCGCGCAACGGCTCGCCCGATATTGCCCAAACCAATGATGCCCATACGCTTGGCGTGCAGCTCCACAAAGGGTCGATCCAAATTAGTGAACGATCCCCCTCGACTGTAATCACCCGACTTGACATGATCGTCGTAAAAACGAATCTGGTGGAGCAAATGCAATAGGACTGCGAAAGTATGCTGTGCCACGGTTTCTACCGCATAGCCCGCAACATTCTTTATTTCGATGCCCCGTTTTGCCGCCGCTGCATGATCGACATTGTTGGTACCTGTAGCGGTAACGCAGATCAATTTCAAATTGGGAGCTTGCGACATCTGCGCTGCTCCGAGTTTCACCTTGTTGGTCAAAACGATGGTCGCATCTGATATGCGCTCGTTTACCTCGGCAGGAGCGGTGTAGTCGTACAGGGTGGCATCCCCCAAAGATTTCAATTCTTCCAACTCAGGAATATCCCCTACAGTTTTGGCATCGAGAAATACAATTTTAGGAGTACTCATCAGCGGAAATTTTAGGTTTTTTGATTCAGTAATTGCCAGACCAGCTCTTTGGTCAGCGGCCGGCCGGCTGCTTGCTTGCGGATGTCTTCAAAGGAATAGCGGAAAGTACAACCCGTTTGCCAAAAGCTACAACCATAGGCTGTTTTGCCTTTGACGATCTTCCCCAAGCCACATTTCGGGCATTTCAACTCGTCGGGTACTTGCTTGCGGACGGGCGCCTTTTTGGTTTGACGGGATGTAGAGGGACGCAACTTTTCACCCGCCGGTTTTGACTTCTTCCTACTGGGTGCCACTTTACTTTGTAGCACCAGTTGAAAATCATCATCGAATCGCAGTACCCCAGCTTGTGGAAGGCCATCCTGCTTGAAGCCCTTCAACTGTATCGTTGCACCATACTTGAAAAGGCGAAGCAATTGGCGCTCCGGAATCTTTTTGCCAGCATACTCAAAGGGCAATCGAAAGCTACAGCCCTCCTTCCACCGGCTGCAACCATAGGCCGACTTACCTTTCAACAATTGTCCCTTCCGACATTTTGGACAGCGTTGCTCCGTCAGTATTTTGGCAGGAGGAATAGCAGGGGATCGCTTTTTGGCGCTTCGCTTCTTAGCAGCAAACCCTTTGGCAGCAGTCGCAATCCGACGCACATCTTTGGACAAACGCACCTCCTCTACTAATTTGCTGACCATCTGCTTCATATCCGCCACAAATTGCTGGGCAGTATGGGCGCCAGACTCGATTTCCCGCAATTGCTTTTCCCACTGCCCGGTCAATTCTGCCGATTTCAAAAGATCATTTTGAATGGTATCGATCAATTGAATGCCCGTCTCTGTGGGGTGTATTTGCTTTTTAACACGCCGAATATAGCGCCTTTTGAAGAGCGTTTCGATAATGTTAGCTCTGGTACTGGGACGCCCGATGCCATTGGCCTTCATCAGGTCGCGCAGTTCTTCGTCGTCCACTTTTTTTCCTGCCGTCTCCATAGCGCGCAGCAAGGTAGCTTCGGTGTATGGCTTGGGTGGCTGTGTCATCTTGTCCACCAATTTGGGCTGATGCGGCCCGCTTTCGCCCTGAACAAATTCGGGCAATATCTTTTCTTCCTCCTTTTGACCTGCCTTCGGCGGATTCTTTTTGGACTTTACTTTCGGAAACAACACGCGCCAGCCCGGGTCGAGAATCTCCTTACCAGTTGCTTTGAAACGAAGGCCATCGACCTCCCCAATTACGGTATTATTCGACACAATGCAATCCGGATAAAAAGCGGCAATGAAGCGGCGCGTAATTGCATCATATACATTTTGTTCGTTGGCAGGAAGACTCTTCTGGACACCTGTCGGAATGATCGCGTGGTGATCCGTCACCTTTTTATCGTTGAAAACTTTGGCAGATTTTCGAATGGTTTTGCCCAAAAGCGGCTGGGTAAACTGGCTGTAGTTGGTCAGCTTCTTCAATATGCCTGATACCTTGGGATATACATCGCTGGGTAGGTAGGTCGTATCCACCCTGGGATAGGTCACCATCTTTTTTTCGTACAATTGCTGTACTAGCTTCAATGTTTGCTCTGCTGAGTAGCCAAAACGCTTGTTGCAATGCACTTGAAGGCTGGTCAAATCAAACAAGCGAGGCGGATATTCCTTACCTTTCTTTTTGGTAAAGGATAAAATAACAAAGGGCTTGCCTGTTACATGCTGCAACCACTTCAAACCGTCCTCCTTTTTCAGGAAGCGTCCTTTCTCACAATTGAAAGTCACCTCCCGATAGATGGTCTGCAGCTCCCAATAGGGCTCCGGCACAAAGTTTTCGATCTCCTTGTGACGCGCCACCAGCATGGCCAGGGTAGGCGTTTGCACCCGGCCAATGGAAAGCACCTGTTTGCCACTTCCGTATTTCAGGGTGTACAAGCGAGTCGCATTCATGCCCAGCAGCCAATCGCCAATGGCACGAGAACTTCCGGCAAAATACAGTCGATCGAATGCCGAGGCATCCTGCAGGTTGCGGAAGCCGTCGCGAATGGCTTCGGGTGTTAGGGAAGAGATCCAAAGTCGCTGCACTGGTCCTTTGTAGCCTGCCTGGCGCAAAACCCACCGTTGGATGAGTTCTCCCTCCTGGCCTGCATCCCCACAATTGATGACTGATTTGGCTTTTTTCAACAACTTTTTGATGATCCCGAACTGCTTTTTGACACCTTTGATGGAGATGAGCTTGGTTTCAAATTTTTCCGGCAACATCGGCAGGCTGTTGAGGTCCCATCTCTTCCAATGCGGCTGATAGTCATCGGGGGATTTGAGCATGCAAAAATGGCCGAAAGTCCAGGTCACAGCATAACCATTTCCTTCGATGTAGCCTTCCTGGCGACTGCGCGCACCTACGATGGCGGCAATCTCTCGGGCTACGCTCGGTTTTTCGGCTATGCATACTTTCATGTGGGGAAAATACGAATTATTTGCCTGCTCCATCCACTTCTTGAGGCGAAGTCGTTTTCTTTTTTGGAGAGAACCACAGCCGCAGTGGAGGTCATCCTTTTTCACGCTGTTGTCCTATTGGTGGATTGTCGGTATATCCTATATTTAAAATCCTGATGATCAAGCCTCTCTGAGGTGGCTCTTTCCAGCTGTAACAGGCACTAATTTTGTAAATTCTGAGCAGGAGCTGCTTACTCTTTTCCACTAAAACCCTTAAATTTGCAGTCCGATTGTTGAAAGTTTAATTTAAAACCCAAGTTGCGATCCCATCTTTCTAAGCTGAGCAAGGAGTGAAAGGATTTGGAAATAGGGTTGAAAGAAACCCTCGGTTTTACAGCCGACCGCCCATTGAATACTCGCTTGGCAGCTAGACAGGAATCGCAGCTCGAATTAAAAAGTATAATGGGAAGAGCATTTGAATTCCGCAAAGAGAGAAAATTTAAGCGTTGGGCCAAAATGGCCAAGACATTCACACGCATTGGTAAAGCCATCGCCATTGCCGTAAAGGAAGGTGGACCGGACCCCGATACCAATGCCAAGTTGCGTGCAGCCATCCAAAACGCCAAAGATGCCAATATGCCCAAAGACAATGTCGAGCGGGCCATCAAAAAAGCCTCTTCAAAGGATGCAGCCGATCTCAAAGAAGTGCTGTTCGAAGGGTATGCACCACATGGCATCGCCATACTCATAGAAACGGCCTCGGACAACAACAATCGCACCGTCGCCAACATCCGGAGCTATTTCAACAAATGCAAAGGCAGCCTCGGAACCTCTGGCTCCGTTTCCTTCATGTTTGAACACAACTGCCACTTCAAAATCGATAAGGCAGAACACGATATAGAAGAACTCGAATTGGAATTGATCGATTTTGGGGCGGAGGAAGTATTTGCCGAAGAGGAACACATTATGATCTATGGCGCTTTCGAAAATTTCGGTGCCATCCAGTCGGCCCTAGAGGAGAGAAGCATCGATATTGTCGCCTCCGGCTTCGAGCGCATCCCTACGACAACCAAGAGCTTAGGTACAGATGAAGAGGCTGATGTGGTCAAATTGCTGGAAATGATCGAAGACGACGACGATGTGCTAAATGTTTTTCATTCTATGGCCGGATAAGCCAGCATCCGAGGGAAAGGCACCTCAGAAATAGGGGTTTTCAGGATTCTGAGCCAGCAAAAAAGCAATACCTACTGCGGCTAGAGTCAATAAAATGGTCAATCTTTGGAAATGCCGCCATTTGAAGTAAGATGGCCATAGGGCGATCAAAAGAGAAGTACCCAATACGTAGCAGATCAGCGGACCCTGCCATATACCCAGCAGAACAAATAAGAGCAGCCACCAGGCATTGGTATGCACAAAAAGGCGTCGGTCTATCTGCCAGTCCGACCTGCTGTTGCCCGGAGCCATCGGTTTCAAGCCCCTCCGTTCCATTTCAAGCTGAACACGTCGAAAGACTTCTTCGGGATACATAATCTTGCTGAACTTTATATCCAACAATTGTGCGTCCGAAAGACTTCGGATCGAATCGTCGAAAGCGTTTTCATCAATGATGTCATTTCGGTTGAGATTCATTTTTCTTTGGCCAATTGTCGATGACTAAGATAACGACAATGATCAAGACGAAAACAATTTTTCCAATCGGATAATCGCTCGATTTAACAAAAAGGCTCAACTCGTTGATACTCTGTAAAAGTAAAACCTGCATGAATACAAGGGTTTGCACGATTAGCAATCGTGTTAAAAAATCACTTTGTTTGTCATTCATCTTAAGGGGCTAATGCAATCAACTGGCTATTTAACTTACAGCTGACAGCGCATCCAAATACAGAGACGTACAGAATACATTTGGCAAACTCGTAAGCCAACCAGGCTAATTTTTTTAGCCTCACGAACTTAGGCAGCACCAATTTCCACGAGGTGCGTACACAGGCTAAACTATCCTTAAACTTTTTACTGGAGGAGGCTACACTTTAAGTAGGGGTTAGGTCACAAATATAACATTTAGAACTACTATTGTTAACTATTCCACACTTTATCCAACTTTTTTTTTAAATACTTTAATCGGTAAAAGTATAGTCTCTAAAATGGGAATTCTTTTGACATCAGCATTTTCCTCACAATAAAATCACGCAATAGCTATTCAGCTTTCCAGTGTCCGTATTCGAACACTTAGTGTCCATATCCGGACATTCTTGGACATTGCAACAGTTAAATCATTTTGACATACGATTGATTTACAGCCTTTTACATAGACTGGCACATCCATTGGCACTTATTATTATGAGCCGATATACATCACTCGCAAGCTACTTAATCATGTCTGAATACCAATCGAAAATCAGCATTCGAAAATTTTATAAAAATAAATTTTTCATCTGTACAAATATCATTGGATTTTCCATAGGTATTGTAGCTTGTTTACTCATTTTACAATACGTTTTTTACAAGAAATGTTACGATCACCTCCATCTAAACGGAGACCGCATTCACCAGGGATCAACACATGAGTTTGCCCTAAGATGCCCAAATAAGTATTTTCCTACCTTTCCTGCTATCAGCTCATCCATAAGACAAGTCTTTCTTGAGCTAAAACAAACCGTCAGCCTGCATAGCCATCTCATCCACATCAGAAGGCTTGCAGAAATTTCCTCGAAAACAAATAAAAAAACCACAACATGCTGTTAAACTATTTCAAACTCGCACTGCGCAACATTTGGAACCACAAAGGAAGCACCGTTCTCAACATCAGTGGAATGGCACTTGGATTTGTCATCAGTCTGTTCATCGTCCTATGGGTGCAAGATGAAACCAGTTATGATACATTTCATCAAGACAGCGATCGCATCTATCAAATTATGAGCAACATGGGAAGCTCTGGGGCCAACATACAAACCTGGCAGGGATCGCCCGAGCCCTGGGCAGCACTTTTTGAGTCCGACATCCCCGAAATAGAGCAAGTCCTGGTTTGCAATCCCTGGGACCTGGTACTCAGCAAGAATAAGCAAACATTCAAAGAGCGGGGCAGCTTTGTCAGTCCTAACTTTTTTGATATGCTGAACTTCGAACTCATCGACGGCCAAATCGCCACTGCACTGGAAGACCCAAATTCCATCATCATCTCGGAGGAGCTTGCAAAAAAATACTTTGGTGTAAACTGGCAAGCCGAAGGCCGTACCATCGGACAAACCATCAAAGTCAATAATAAGATAGAATTGAAAGTGAGCGGCATTTTTGCCAATATGCCAGAAAACTCCTCCTTTCAATACAACTACCTCGTCCCGATGGCCTTTCTCTTCAAGCAGTTTCCGGATTGGAAGGACCAATGGGGAAATTACACCTACCGGATGTACGTTCGCCTAAGTCCCGCAGCCGATCCAATCGCTACTGCAGATAAAATGTGGAAGTCCGTCAAAGAGAACAGCAAAGGGGGGTCGCCAGAACATGGCATTTTATTGCATTCCCTCGAAGATTTACACCTGTACAACAATTTTGAAAATGGCAAAGTAGCTGGTGGCCGCATCGACTATGTCTATTTGTTTTTCTTTGCTGCCTTATTCGTTTTGTTGATGGCCATCATCAATTACATGAATTTGTCGACCGCTCGCTCCTCCTTACGCGCCAAAGAAGTGGGCATCCGCAAAACCATTGGTGCCAATAAGTGGTCGCTCGTCAAGCAGTTCATGTGCGAATCCATCCTGGTGGCTTTCCTGGCAGGCTTCCTGGCCCTGATGATTGGACAGTTATTTATTGGACCATTCAACTTGTTGGTAGGAAAAACCATTGAAATTCAATTTTTCAGCACCGCCTTTATACTGCCTTTCTTTGGTCTGATACTTTTCATTGGTATACTGTCCGGTATTTATCCGTCTTTGATGCTGTCCTCCTTTCGCATCATCAACGTATTGAAAGGAAGGATCAACACCCGATTGAGTGGCACCAATTTCCGGAAGGGATTGGTCGTTTTACAGTTCGTGCTTTCTATTATGCTCATCGTTAGTGCCTTTATCGTTAGAGAGCAGATTAGTTACATCAAAAACAAAAATCTGGGCCTCAATAAATACAATGTTATCTCTTACTCCCCCGGCTGGGAATACGGCGAAAAATTACCTTTGATCAAAGATGGCTTGATGCAAAGTCCGCAGGTAGAATCCATCTCTGCTGTCAATGGCAACCCCCTCAACATCATGGCCAGTACCGGTGATCCAATATGGGAAGGGTTTGAAGAAGGACAGAACGCTATTTTTAATATTCTGACTACCGACCATCAATTTCTCGACAATATGGAGGTATCCCTCATCGCAGGTCAACCATTCGTCGAAGGCATGCCGACCGACACGGTCAACTTCAACTACATCATCAACGAAGCAGCCGCCAAGGTCATGAATTTGGAAGACCCCGTCAATAAGAGCTTGGAATTTTGGGGCCGCAAAGGTAAAATTATTGGTGTAGTCAAAGATTTCCACTTCCATTCGCTACACTCTCCCATCGATCCGCTTATCTTGAGGTACGAACCAGAGGAAACTTACAGCTTGTTGGTCCGGGCCAAAGCGGGCAGTACGGAAAAGTTGTTGGCCCAGCTGGAAAAACAGCATAAAACCATTTTTCCCGACGTTCCATTTGAGTACGAGTTTCTCGATACGACTTATGAAAAACTTTATGAAAACGAGCAAATGACCAGCCGCCTGTCAGATATCTTTGCTTTGATCGCCCTGATCATTTCCTGCTTGGGCTTATTGGGACTGTCGGCTTTCACAGCTGAAAGGCGGACCAAAGAGATTGGCATCCGAAAAGTATTGGGTGCATCCATTAGCAACATTCTACTAATGCTGAACAAGGAATTTGGCAAGCTCATTTTCTTGGCCTTTTTACTTTCTGTACCGCTGGTTATTTACTTGATGAACAGCTGGCTTGACAAATTCAATTACCGCATCACGCTCAGTTGGAAAGTATTTGCCTTTGCCGGATTGTTGATCTTTACCATTGCCGTACTGACCATTAGCGTTCAAAGCATCCGGGCAGCAACGGCCGATCCAGTAGACTCGCTGCGCAATGAATAGGCTCCTCTGGAATAGGTTAAACTAAAACAAAGCAACAATGCTCAGAAATTATTTTTTACTCACACTCAGAAATATTAGGCGCCAGCCAGGCTACACCCTTCTGAACATTCTTGGCCTGACCATCGGGATTACCTCCTCTTTGTTCATCCTGCTTTTTATCATAGAGGAAACTCGTTTTGACAGTCAACACGAAAAGGCCGATCGAATCTATAGAATCTCTTCCGACCTCACCGAGCCGGACGATCACTTTCGTTGGTCCGTCACGCAGCTACCTCTGGCCAATCAACTGAAAGAGGACTGCCCCGAGGTTGAATCCAGTGTTCGCCTCATCCCAAACGGCCGCACCAGCCTTGAATACGAAGACCAGTTTTTCTATGAAGAAAAAGTATTCTATGCAGATTCTACCCTATTTGACATATTCACCCTCCCGCTGATACAAGGCAACAAATCTACAGCCCTGACAGCGCCGCGCTCCGTAGTATTGAGTGAAAGGGTTGCCCAAAAAATATTTGGAAAAAACGATCCAATGGGTAAAGTCTTAAAGACGCTTCAAGATACAGAGTACAAAGTGACTGGCGTATTCGAAAATATGCCCAACCACTCCCACCTGATCGCCGAGGTAATCTTCTCTTCCAATACAGTCCCCTACTTCGCCAATCCAGCACCAAACACCTGGGGAGGATTCAACATCTATACCTATGCCCTACTGAACAAAGACAACAACAAACCAGCTGAATTGGCAGCCAAGCTTCCCAAAATCATCGAAACACATGTAGCCACTATTTTCGATGAATTCAACATCAAGGTGAAATACGAAGTCCTTCCACTTCGAGACATCCACCTCAAGTCCGATTTCGAACACGAGCCTGAGCCAACAGGGCAGATCGGCTTCCTCTACATTTTTGGCATCGTTGCTTTGCTCATGCTGGCCCTAGCATGCATCAACTACATGAACCTATCGACTGCCCGAGCTACGAAGCGAGCTACCGAGGTAGGTATCCGTAAAGTACTCGGCTCAGAGCGCTGGCAACTGATCGCACAATTCCTTTCTGAGTCCATTTTCTTTACGACCATTGCACTGCTCATCAGCTTTGCCCTAATCCCGTTCCTGCTGCCTGTTTTCAACGAAACCTTCGGACTACAGTTGAGCAGCGACCTACTCATAACAACCCCCATTCTCGCCAGCCTATTTGGCATATTGGCCATCGTAGGGGTTTTGGGCGGCAGCTACCCAGCCTTCTTCTTGTCGGCCTTCAAACCCATCACTGTCCTTAAAGGCAACCTATCCAGAAACGGCGGCAACCAACGCCTGCGGAAAGTCTTAGTAGGCATCCAGTTTGCCATTACCCTATTTATGTTGATCGGGACAGGGATTATCTACGATCAAATGAATTACCTGCGCAACAAGAACCTGGGCTTCGATAAAGAAAACGTGATGGTACTGACCTTGCCACGTCGCTTGTCCCAAGAGAAATTTCCCATACTCAGCCAAAAGCTGTTGGCCAATCCCAAATTCATTCGCATAGGCTCGGCCAACAACCAGCTCGGAGGAACACCCGGCAAACTGTTGATGAACATGGAAAACAGCCAAGGTAGTATGGAGCAGTTTGGCGTCGACCACTATGGCGTTGATTACAACTTTTTCTCCACCGTCAATGCCCAAATTGTTCAAGGGCGCGATTTCGACATCAACCTAAGCACCGACAGCAGCAGTGCCGTACTCGTCAATGAATCCATGGTCAAGCGTATGGCCTGGGACGACCCTATTGGCAAAAGAGTACAGTTCGGAACAGAAGATACCCTGCAAATGTTTCAGGTCATCGGCGTCGTACAGGACTTTCACCAACAATCGCTTTATGAGCCCATCTCTCCCCTGCTGTTTTATCCCAACCAGAATAATTACGCCTTGCACGCCCGCATACAGCCAGAGAATTCGGAAGAACTCGCACAAATCATTGCCCATGCCAACCAAAGTTGGAAGGAAGTACTCCCCAACAGTCCTTTCGACTTTGAATTTGTCGATGAAGCCTACATGGACCTATACGAGGCAGATCAAATTCGAGCGCGCATCTTTACCCTCTTTAGTGTACTGATGATATTTGTGGCATGTCTGGGTTTATTGGGGCTGGCCTCTTTCATCGCAGAACAGCGAACCAAAGAAGTGGGCATCCGCAAAATTCTCGGAGCTGAGACCCCCGATATTGTTTTCCTACTAACTAAGAATTTCCTATTCATTGTCTCAATGGCAGCCATTCCTGCTTTTTTGCTTTCCTGGTACTTTATGAAAAGCTGGCTACAGACCTTTGCATATTCGACCAGCTTGAACTTCTGGCTGTTCCTACTGGCCTTTTTACTGGTCATCATCATGGTGGTCATTACCACGGGCTACCATGCGCTGAGGGCTTCCAGCGGCAATCCCGTAGATTCCCTTCGATACGAGTAGAAAAAATACAAAGCGGTGCGTCAGATGGCCCACCGCTTTGTTCCCATTACTTTATCTGGAAATAATAATTTGTCGTCCCTCCATAGATCGCTCTCCATCGTACAACATCAATATATACTGTCCCATCGGCAAATGCCCAACTTGCAGTCGCTCTCGGTGGAGCCCTTTTCCAATGCTTGAACGGCCCCACTCTTCCATGCGACGTCCCTGCAGATCAAACAAGACCATCTTGAGCTGAGCGATGCTCGATTCGATTTGAATGTCGACCTTCAGTACATCGGCTACCGGGCTCGGATAGATGTTGACATCCTGGAACGGAGAAGGTACATCTAAGAGAGACTCCGGCTGATTGGCTAGGCGAAGAAAGTTGCCTGGTGGAAAGGGAATGATGGTATCGGGCTTGCTTGTATCGGGTGGCGGCAGGTCGCAAAGACATCGCGAACACCCTACGGTGATGGTCCGAGCGCCTCCGGGAACGCAGATGGTTCCAGAGGTGGTTCCGGGGGCCGGAGTGGGTGGCGCGCTGTCCCATTTCCTAAATTGCAAAAAGCAAATTTGGTTGGGTGGACAGTCGCTTGCACAGGCAGGCATACCCGGCGTGATGCCAGGCTGCACAATCATTTTTTGGTACACGACCAAAGCGTGACTGTCGGAAGGGGAAGTGAAACAAATGGTCGGTAGTCGCACGGTCACTTGTTTGCTTTGCCTGCAATTGACAAATGTTAGTTGTGCTGTAGCGTCCAGCGATGGTAAGACGAAATATAGGAACAGCAATATGGGCGTTTTTAAATATCGCATCATAAAGATTTTTTTAGGTTAAGAATTAGATTGTCGACATTGAATGGCCATTCGCGTCGTTGACAAAGAAAGTACAGTCGCCTCATTTTAGCCATTACAATTGCGCCCATTTTTTCTACACGCCACAAAAAAAAGCCCCTTTCTGACGCTGAGTCAAAAAGAGGGCTTTGTATTGATTTCAGTGAAAAATCAATGCTTTCGCACGGCTCGGACCATGGATTGCGTTCCTTTTATCAGTCGAAGAAAATAGATACCCGGGGGCAGCATGCGCAAGTCGTGACGAAACTTATGCGGGCCTGCTTTCCGCTTTTCGTCTACGACCACCAGAGAAGAAACCTGACGGCCCCAGGCATCAAAAAACACCATTTGTAATTGCGTATCCTCCATTAGGGTGTAGGCAATGTCAATCACCCCGGATGTTGGATTGGGAAAAATGGTGAAGTCTTGTATTGAATTTTTCAAGTCCAAGTCCGTTGTAGCCACACGTCCTTCTAAGTCGGGAACAGGGCAACGAAATAAATCCCGATCGACAATGATGATATTTAAGTTGCTTTGAGAGCCATCAAGACAGTCGGCAAATACAGCCACTAAGGTTAGGCTGGCATTTAATGGCAACTGAACTTTCAGGTTGGCTCGTTTGGTAACGATGGGGCGCGGCAATGGCGTTCCGGAAATCAAATCGAGGTATACCACTTGGTGTTGTAGTATCTGGCCGCTTGTTCGGGGAAAAGCAAATTCGAGCTCCCGAAAATCGCCCCAACCAAATTCGAAATTGGGCAAAGCGCAGCTCGTGCCTTCTGTTGGAAGATATTGCGCTAAAAAAGCTTCGATGACAACTGCCGGAACAACATTTTTGCTTCCTTCTTTGAGGCTCTCATGCAGTGCTTTCGATTTTTCCACCAAATTGTCCGCATTAATCTCACAAGATACACTCCACAAGGGTTGACAAATCCCGGTGAATAGCAAAACGACAAGGAATGAGAACTTCATAATTAGCAGGTTTGTTTCAGAAAGCTCTAAATTTACCCATCCGACTATAAAAAACGTATTACATTTTTAGGGATTTTTTCCCAAACTACGACTGGAGTGCAGATACACCGATATGATAAAAAGTAAACTCGTAGAGATTTTAAACGTTCTTGACAAACAAGAACACGCTCGTCTGCGGCTCTACATCAATTCTCCTTACTGCTTTCAGCACCCCCAAAAAGAGAAAATCCAACAACTCCTACAACTGATCCAGCAACAGGTCGGCGAGGAAAACCCAGCAAGCTTGGCCAAAGAGGTAATTTTCAAACAGCTCTTTCCAAACGAAAACATGGTCAAGGGCAAACTGGAAAAGTTGATGTCTGTTTTGCTCAATGCCATTCGGCAATTCCTCGTCAGTGAAGAAAACCAGCGAGATACATCTGTTCGCCCCCAGTTACTGTTGGCTTCCTATTTTCAACGCAAAGGGCTGGAAACTGCCTTCTACCACCAACTGCGCAAAGCACGCAACCTCCAATCCAAGCCGCAGGCCCAATCGCAACAATACCACTACCATTCCTTTCGGATCGAACAAGTGGCTGCCCATCATATGAGCCATTACAACTCGAGAGTCAATCACCTCAACATTCTCGACAGCCTAAAGGCATTTGACATCTATCAATGTGCCGTCAAACTCGAATATTACTGTACCTTATTGGCTCAAACCTACAACGATTCCTCTTTGCAATCAGACCTCAAAAAGGAGGAAATCGAACAATTAGAGACCCACATCCTCGAACGCAACTTATTAGAAGAACCCAGCATTGCGCTGTATTATCACGCCCTGCAATTGCTGAAAAAAGATACGGAAACAACTTTTCAGGAACTTCGCCAACTCCTGGAAGTACATCAGGATATTTTGACCGATGACAACCGTAAGGCGCTCTCTGCCATTTGCCGCAATTTTTGCGTTCGTCGCTACAACAGCGGCCAGGAAGCCTACCTGCAAATTTTGTATGATCTATATCTGACCCATTTGAAAAATGGCGACTTGTACCACGAAAATTGCTTGCTCGCCAGCACCTTCCGCAACTTAGTCACCATGGGACTGCACCTCAAGCAGTACGACTGGGTGAATCAATTCATCCAAGATCATCAACATCGGATCACCGGTACCCGGCATCCCCATGAAGTCTATCAACTCAACCTTGCCAACTACTATTTTGCCTTGGCGCGCTACGAAGAAGCCCTAAAGCACCTGCCCGACCAGCAGGGCGACCTCTACTACAAGCTGGCCACCAAGCGCTTAGAATTGAAAATTTATTACGAAACCAAATCGCCACTGCTCAGCTCCCGAATAGATGCTTTTAAAGTCTATATTTTTCGATTGTCCAAAAAGCAACTGCCCAACATACCCAGACGTGGCAACAATCATTTCATCGATGTCCTACGACAAATACAAATGCCTCGAACCTATCGCAACAACACCCGCATCGATAAGCTGATACAAAAGTTGGAAGCAAAAAAAATCATACTGGAAAAAAGCTGGCTGATCGAAAAGCTGCAAGCCCTGCGTCAGTGAGTCCTTCGCCCAAGAATTTCTGCAATCAGCGCACTGACCTCGGGCGCTCTTTTACACAACATAATATGGGAACCTCCTTCCAACAGACAAACCGGTTCTTGAATGAGTTTGGCGGGAAAAGTTTTATCTGCCGTACCGTGAAGATGGACAATGTCCGTATCCAAGCCTTCTACTCCTTGCCAATTACCGACCTGGCGCAAGGCCCACTGAAGATACACATCGCTGTGTTTTTCCACCATATCAATGAACAGCTGTTGTTCTTCGGCCGTCTCATAGCCGTGTTGCTTCGCCCAGAGTGCAAAAGTCTTGATCGTCATTTTTTTGGTGAATAAGCGGTGTAAATGTAAGCGGGCCATGGTACGGAAAACAGGAGCATTTTCCTTGGCAGACTTGATGCTCGACAAAAGAATGATTTGATCCACCCTGCGATGCCGAGCAATTTCCTGTGCCATCATCCCACCAAACGAATGACCAATCAGTGTCCAGGGTTCCGCCGGATCGCCGAGTGGCAGGCTGAATCTTTTGGCATAGGCTTGTATGGACTCATCGGAGAGCGGATCGATCCAATTGAGGTGCAGAATATTCGCCGGCGGTAACTGTAGGTTGGCAAAAATCCGATGGTCAAAACCCAGGCCAGGTAAGAGAGCCAGATTCATATCCTTGTTTTTGTAACTCGTTGGGGTGCGATCGTTTTCCATTTGTACAAAATAAGGTACTAAGTTTTTCTTACATTTAGCAGACAAAAACACTTATACCAATGACCCATTCCATTCGAATCGCCATAGCACAAATAGCTGCTGTTTGGCTGCAACGCGAAGCTACGCTCGAAAAAATGCAAAGCTATGTCCAACAGGCAGGCAAACAGGAATGCGACCTCATTGTCTTTGGCGAAGCCATCCTACCGGGCTATCCCTTTTGGGTGGAGCTGACGGACGGCGCCCGATTCAACTCACCTGTTCAAAAAGCCTTGCATGCGCATTACATGACACAGGCCATCCAACCGGAGGCCGGACATCTGGACGGTCTCTGCAAGCTGGCCCAAAAGCACCAAATCGCCATCGTCACCGGAAGCATTGAGCGGGCTGTTGACCGAGGCGGACACAGCTTGTATTGCTCCTTGATCTACATCTCCAAGGCTGGAAAGATAGAGAATGTCCACCGAAAACTGATGCCAACTTATGAAGAGCGACTCACCTGGGCGCCGGGTGATGGCCATGGCCTAAGAACCTTTCCCATCGGGCCGTTTACGATGGGTGGACTCAATTGCTGGGAAAACTGGATGCCACTGCCGAGAGCTGCTTTGTATGCTTTGGGAGAAGACCTGCACTTGGCGCTTTGGCCAGGCAATGTGCGCAACACCGAAATTCTCACGCGCTTTCTGGCACGCGAAGGTCGTTCCTATGTGGTCTCTGTTTGTGGGATTATGAGGAAGGAAGATTTTCCTGAGAAAACGCCACATTTGGACCTCATCTTAGAAAATGCACCCGACTGGATGGCCAATGGAGGCTCCTGCATCGCCAATCCAGATGGCAGCTGGCTGGTGGAACCCATTGCTGAAAGGGAATGCTTGCACATCGCAACGCTCGATCACCAAAAGGTCATGGAGGAACGCCAAAACTTTGATCCGGCAGGCCATTATTCCCGCCCGGATGTTACACAGCTCATCGTGCGGCGGGAGCGGCAATCCACCGTTCTCTTCCCCAAAGAACAACCACCTCTCTGATCGGATCAGAAAAGGTGGCTTCGTCAAAGAATGTATGAAAAGATTGTTAGTTTGCTACGGCCAGTTGACCATTTGAAACGCTGACCTCTCTTCGTGGATAAGCCACTTTGATGTTGTGCGTACCCAATGCGGCCTTGACGTTTTTGTAGGCACCAAAATAGACATCCCAGTAGTCCTCCGTGGTGGCATACGGCCGAACTGCAAGCAAGATATTGTGATCTTGAAATTTTTCGATCTCGACAACAGGAGAAGGATCGGAGAGTACCTTGGGCGTTTTGCGCAAAGCTTCTAAAACAATGGCCTGGACTTTTTCGAAATCTTCCTCATAAGGCATCGCCACATTCAGGTCTACCCGGAGGTATTCATGTGTTGAAAGATTGGTGATGATGCCACTGGTAGCAATGCCATTCGGAATGATCACCTTCTTATTATCCAAGGACTTGATGACAGTGTTGAATACCTGGATTTCTTCTACATTTCCAATCTGTCCTTGCACGTCTACCAAGTCGCCAACGCGATAAGGTTTAAATAAAAGAATCATCACACCGGAAGCAAAATGTCCAAGCGTTCCTTGCAATGCCATTCCTATGGCTAGACCAACCATACCAACCAATGCGACGAAGGAAGTCGTTTCGATACCTACCATACCAGCAATACTTAGTACCAGTAGCACCTTCAAAAGGACGCTGATCATTGAAGAAAGAAAAGGTATAACATCCTTGTCTAGGCCAGAACGCTGCATTGCTTTTTGGGCAGTGCGGGTGATGCCTCCAATAATCCAAAGTCCAATGATGAGTACGAGAATGGCTCCGACGAGTTTAGGAGCCCATGCGATGAGGTTTTCAATAAGTAAACCTATCTTTTCTGTAAAGATTTCCATGATTTTGTGTTTTGTTCGGGTAAAAAATAATGTGCTAACGACCTTTTGACGGACGCCTCATTCAGAAGTAACAGTCGGACTTTTAGTATATGTAAATTACCCAAACAAAATCGATGTCTATCTACACAGATTAGTATTAGTCAATGGCCAGTCTTTTCGCTGGCATTTTGGCGAGAAATTATAGCAGCGCAGCTCCAAAGACTCCAGCGCTATCCCCCAGGCTAGGTTTTAAGAAAGGCGTTTCCAGATGATCGTTGAAGATGTGCTTTTCTACTTCCTCCCGGCCTTCCTTGTACAATAGGTCGATGTTGCCCAATCCGCCACCTAAAACAATGGCATCTGGATCGACAATATTGATCACGTTGGCCAGACCTTTTCCAAAATACCGCAACAACCTTCTAACCGTCTTAGTTGCCACAATATCTCCTCCCTCGTAATAGGCTTCTATAATTTTTTTCATTGGCAGCCGCTTACCCATCAGCTCTTCGTAATAGGCTTCCAGGCTGGGACCTGAAATGATGCATTCGACACATCCCTTGCGCCCACAATAACAATCGCCACCAGATTCGTCCAGGAAATTGTGTCCCCACTCTCCGCTGATGCCATGCCGGCCCTGCAAAGCCCTTCCACCAACCACTAGTCCACCGCCTACACCGGTCCCCATAATGACTCCAAAAACCACTTTGGCGTTGGGTACTTTCTTTGGAACAATCCCCAGATTCGCCTCTGCTACTGCAAAACAATTGGCATCATTGGCCATGTTGATCGGTAGGCCAAGGGCAATCTCCAAATCGCGCTTCAAGGGTTTGTCGTTCAAGCAGGTCGTATTGCTGTTTTTCATCAGGCGAGTCGATGGGTCAAGCACCCCAGGCGTACCGATACCGATGCTGTCTGGCTTGACGCCCGTTTCAGCTGTGAGAACCTCCACCAGGCGAGAGATCTGACCGATGATGTGCTCGTATCCCAGGCTGGCTTCGGTAGGAATACGCAGGCGCTTCAAAACGTCAGGCGTTTCGCGATCCATCAGTACGACACCCTCTATTTTGGTGCCTCCAAGGTCAATTCCCCATAATGGTCCCATGTATTGTATTTTTCAGTTTTTGGCAGCCGGAAACTTTTTTACTCCAATTGTTGTATGAAAGGGTAGCATCCTGCTAGACTTATTCAAAATTAATCGAAAATGAGATTTTCAACAAAGATAATTATTAGCATTTTGAATCACAGATTGTGCCACAATCCGTAACGAAGTGCTTTATATACGCACAAAAGCGTTGGTAGGTTGTGGAACTTGCCAACGCTTTTTTGTTTTGCTATCTTTGTCGCCTGTTTTAAAAACGTTCACCGAAACGACATCTGCCAATGTATAAGGAATATAAGGGATTGAATCTGCCCGAAATAGATCAGGAAATCCTCCGTTTTTGGACTGAGAACGAAGTCTTTGAGAAAAGCATCGAACAACGCAGTACCGAGAACAGCTATGTTTTTTACGAAGGGCCGCCTTCTGCCAATGGCAAACCCGGCATCCACCACGTCATGTCCCGAACCGTCAAGGACCTTTTTTGCCGTTTCTACAGCATGAAAGGCCGGCGCGTAGAGCGCAAAGGAGGATGGGACACCCATGGCCTACCCATCGAGCTCAACGTCGAAAAAGAACTCGGCATCACCAAAGAAGACATTGGCAAGTCCATCACGGTCGAGGAATACAACAGCGCTTGCCGCAAGACTGTCATGCGTTTCAAAGACTTGTGGGATGACATCACCCGTAAAATGGGCTACTGGGTCGATCTGGACAATCCTTACATCACTTTTGAAAACGATTACATAGAGTCCGTTTGGCATTTACTCCAAACACTTTACAACAAGGGCTATATGTACAAAGGCTACACTGTCCAGCCCTACTCTCCGGCCGCCGGAACCGGCCTCAGCTCCCACGAGCTCAACCTGCCTGGCTGCTACAAAAATGTCAAAGACACCACCGTCGTCGGCATGTTCAAAGTGCTGAAGAACGAGCAATCTGCCTTTTTGTACGATTCTGAAGAGGAAGATGTCCGCATCTTGGCCTGGACAACCACTCCCTGGACCCTGCCGTCCAACACCGCCCTATCCGTAGGAGGCAAGATTCAATATGTCAAGATAAAAACCACCAGCCCTTACACAGAGGTGCCAGTAAGCGTAGTATTGGCCGAAAAGCTGGTCTCCAAGTGGTTTGGCGCCAAAAACCAACCAAAAATCATCGAGCAAAGCGAAGCCTTTACCGGCGAACAGCTGCGCGACATCCGCTATGAGCAATTGCTCTCCTTCGACAATGAAATCGAGGACTTACACGGCGCAACAGATGCTTTTCGGGTACTGGTCGGCGATCATGTCACCACAGAGGATGGTACAGGCATTGTGCATACGGCGCCTTCCTTTGGGGCAGATGACCGCAAGGTGGGCATCGCCAATGGCGTCGGCACACTGACCTTGGTCGACAAGCAGGGGCGATTCAAAGGCTCCGTAGGAGAATTCTCCAATCGCTACGTCAAAAACTACAAAGACGAAACCGAATTCAAGAACGTAGACATCGACATTGCCATCAATCTCAAGAAAGCCAATAAGGCTTTCAATGTTACCAAATACGAACACAATTATCCGCACTGTTGGCGGACCGATAAGCCTGTTTTATACTACCCACTCGACTCTTGGTTCATCAAAGCCTCGGCAGCCAAGCAGCGCATGGCGGAGCTGAACAAGACCATCAACTGGAAGCCAAAGCATACCGGCACTGGTCGTTTTGGGGTCTGGCTGGAAAATCTACAGGACTGGAACCTTTCCCGCTCTCGTTTTTGGGGCATCCCACTGCCCATCTGGCGGACGGCTGATGCCAGTCAGGAAAAATGCATCGGCTCAATAGCTGAACTGACCAAAGAAATCGAAGCGGCCAATGCAGCGCTGGGACTTCAGCAGGAAGTTCCTACGGATTTGCACCGTCCATACATCGATGAGGTTATCTTGGTAAGTGCCGACGGACGGGAGATGCGCCGCGAAGCCGACTTGATCGATGTTTGGTTTGACAGTGGTTCTATGCCCTATGCCCAGTGGCACTATCCATTCGAAAACCAAGAGAAGTTTAAAAACAACTTCCCGGCCGACTTCATCGCCGAGGGTGTCGATCAAACACGTGGCTGGTTTTACACCTTGCATGCCATCGCGACGATGTGCTTCGACCAAGTAGCTTACAAAAATGTCGTTTCCAATGGATTGGTGTTGGATGCCGAAGGTGCTAAAATGTCCAAGTCCAAAGGCAATGTGGTCGATCCATTCAAAACGCTGGATACGTACGGAGCCGATGCCACGCGCTGGTACATGATGACGAATGCAAACCCTTGGGACAACCTGAAGTTTGACATGAAGGGCATCGACGAGGTTCGCCGTAAGTTCTTCGGCACTTTGTACAATACCTATTCCTTCTTCGCACTCTATGCAAATGTAGATCAGTTTAAATATGCCGAGGAGAGAATTCCACCAGCAGAACGTCAGGAAATCGATCGCTGGATCATTTCCTTGTTGAATACGCTCATCCGCGAAGTCGATGCCGACCTATCAGACTACGAGCCGACCCGTGCCGGCCGCAAAATCCAGGAGTTTGTCGAAGACCACCTCAGCAACTGGTACGTTCG